>NZ_PIZH01000032.1 GCF_002835825.1 Methanoregula sp.
GAGTTTCGTTCCGCTGGTCGACATGAATGTCTGCATATCTTCACGGTCTGCTCTCTCGTCGAGAAGGAGCTCTGCCATTACACCACTTGCAATGTTGCCGAGTTTGGCAACGCCTAATTTAACAACCATGTATTTTCACCTCGAAAATGTTATAGCACGTAGTTATGACAAGGGATTCTTATAAACATTTTGAAATGTCCTCTCTCGTCGGAAAACAAGGAATCCGGGGTTCACCTGCGCAGGGATTGTTGCCGGAGCAGGGAATGGATTTCGCCTGCCCCCAAGGGGCCGGAGCCCGGATCGGCGCCCGGATTTCCGGATCCGGGTGCAGCAAACCGGAGTCTGCCCTCAAGCTGGATGGGGAATTATTGCTCTGAATTTCAGCGCGGTTGCCGGACCTGTTGTTCCAGCAGGTTTTTTTTGCGATTCCGGGTGGGGGATTTCAACCTGTGTCCCTGAAGACCTTGTTGTACCCATGCGACCCCCCACACGGCGCCTTCACTGAAAACACTCAAAACTCCCTCGTAAATGTAGACATTGTGAGGAGTATTTTTAGTACGTCGAGCGGGGGGTCGCATGGGTACAAACGGGATCCCGGCCAATACTGCCCGTAAAAAAATGAACGATTTCCGGTGATAATCTTCCATATGGGCCGGGTCTGGCGGGATCATGTTGTACCCTTGTGACCCCCCTAAACCTCCTGCGCGACCGTTTGATTTGCGGACATGCAGATGCCTGAACTGTTGTACTGGGGGGAACTCCACCGGCATGAAGCCTTGTGGGTTCCCCCGAATCCGGGGAAAGTTAACGAAAAGTGTTTAAGTTCCGGTTGTGAAGGTGTTACTATGAAGGACGGACTGCTTACCGAACGCCAGATGGAGGTACTGCGGTACCGCAAGCAGGGGCTGACTCAGCAGCAGATCGCTGACATCATCTCAACGTCGAAGGCCAATGTCTGTACGATCGAGAAGAGTGCGATGGAGAATATCCGCCGCGCAAAGGAGACGCTTGAATTCCTTTACACGCTCGATGCAACGCATCTCTGCACCATCCCGTCCGGCACCGATCTTTTCAATGTCCCTGCAATCATTTTCGGGGAGGCCGAGAAGATCAATATCAAGGTAAAATATGATACCATCTCCCTGATCAACCGGCTGCGTGAGTCACGGGCACAGGCATGCAAGGCCCGGGTGGTCTGTGAAGATATCATCGTTTACATAACTGACCAGGGAGAGTTATATTTCGGATAACGCCGGGCGACACGTCCGTCACTGAATTTCCCTGCTCTCCTGAAATGCTGGCATATATTTATATGCTATTTTCTACAATAATTATGGAAGCCGATAGGAGGTTATCCTCTCCAGATAAGCATATCCCCCCGACGGGGGCATGCCCGTTCTGGGAACGGCGGGACCATACATCCGGACACTGGAGTGAGGGTCCTGCCGTGGGAAAACCTTGATTGGTGGATCCCCGTGTAACAACGGGGTTATCCCGAGAAGGAGTTGTGATTCGTCACAACAGGCTGACAGAGTGGGTCTGATCAGGCGCATGGGCGAACGTTCGTGCAACGAGCCCCTTCTTCGTGAGGTCGTACGACCAAACGAAGATGCGCCATTGTCAGGATCTTCTTTCGCGAGACAGGAATGCTGGTGCACACCGGCAGAGCAGTGGGACATATCCCCTGCGCAAATCCGATACGGGTGAAATTCGTCCGCAGTCAGCAGTGCAGCGTATCCAAAAAGGATCCCCTGCACCGCCTGAACTGCCCCGTCGTTTTCTCCCGTCGCGTGTTGGCATCCGGAACCTGCAAAGGTTTTGGAAAAGTCTCGGATGAATCTCTCAAACGTGTCGCAATGAGAACAACCTACACGCAAAAGTCAGGATGGATTAATACATGCCAAAAATCAACAGACCACGCCGTGGCTCTCTTGCATTCAGCCCGAGAAAGCGCGCAAAGAGCCACATCCCGAAATACCAGTCGTGGCCCTCAGTCGAGGGAGCACCGATCCTCCAGGGATTTGCCGGATATAAAGTGGGTATGACGCACGTTGTCATGGTGGACGACCACAAGAGCAGCCCGACCGAGGGCAAAGAAATTATGGTCCCCGTCACCGTCATCGAAGTCCCCGCAATGAAAGTAGCAGCGATCCGCGCCTACAGCAAGGATACCTACGGCAAACACGCGTTCACCGAACTCTGGGCAGAACAGCTCGATGGCGTCCTTGGGCGCCGTATCAACCTGCCCAAGGAATACGACCGGGATGCAGCCATAAAGAAATTCTCGGATGCCGTTGCCGCGGGCACGGTTGCCGAGATCTATGCACTTGCCTACACCCAGCCGGCAGCAATGTCCGGTGTACCGAAGAAAGTCCCCGACCTCATGGAGATCAAGGTCGGCGGTGCAGACATCAAGAAGCTCTTCGAGTTTGCCCGGGGACTCCTCGGAAAGGAAGTCGGGTTAAGCAACGTCATCCAGACCGGTGCCTATGCAGACATTACGGCAATCACCACCGGTAAGGGCACCCAGGGCGCAGTCAAGCGCTGGGGTGTTGCACTGCGCAAGCGCAAGCACGCGGTCGGCGGCAAGAAGCGCCATGTCGGTACCCTTGGACCCTGGAACCCCCACCACATCCGCTGGGAAGTCCCGCAGATCGGTCAGCTGGGGTACCAGCAGCGTACCGAGTTCAACAAGCGTATCCTCAAGGTCAGCGAGAACGCAAGCGAGATTACGCCTGCCGGTGGATTCCTCCACTACGGTGTGCTCAAGAACCCGTACGTGCTCGTCAAGGGATCCATTCCCGGACCGGTCAAGCGGCTGATCCGTATCAGGCCCGCAATCCGCCAGGGAGAACATGTCGTCAGGATGCCGACAATCCAGTTCGTGAGCGTCCAGAGCAAGCAGGGATGATCAGAGATGAAAGCACAGGTTAAGTCAATTGATGGCGGTGTCGCAAAGGACATCGAACTCCCGGCAATCTTCTCCGAGGATTACCGCCCCGATCTGATCAAGAAAGCAGTCATGGCGCTCCAGAGCACCCGCAGGCAGCCCCACGGGACATACCCGTATGCAGGCATCTGCTCGTCAGCAGTCGGCTGGGGAAGCGGTCGCGGCTCATCCCACGTCCCCCGTATCAGGAACGGATCCCGCGCAGCAAAGGTCCCTCAGGCAAAGGGTGGTCGTGAGGCACACCCGCCGAAGGTTGAGAAGGTTTTGATCAAGGAGATCAACCAGAAAGAGAAACAGAAGGCCTTCCGGTCAGCGGTAGCTGCAAGCATCAGCGCCGAGCTCCTCAGGAGCAGGGGACATGTCTTCGAAGGCGCTGTCCCGGTAGTATTCGAGGACAAGTTCGAGACCCTCGCACAGACCAAGGATGTCATCTCCGCCCTGACCGCAATCGGTGTCTACAATGACATTGAGCGGGCAAAGGACAGCAGGAAAGTCAAGGCAGGGAGAGGCAAGATGCGTGGCCGCCGGTTCAAGCAGAGGAAGAGCCTCCTGATTGTCACCGCAGACACACCACTGACAGCAGCCCGGAACCTCTCTGGTGTCGACGTTGTCACGGTCGACCAGCTGAATGTCGAGCACCTCGCTCCCGGCATGCAGGCAGGACGCCTGACGGTCTGGACCGAAGCTGCACTGATCCGCCTGGAGGGAAGGTAAATGACCCTCAAGTACCCGTTTGTTACGGAAAAGGCGATGGTTCTCCTCGAGAACCAGAGCAAGCTCCAGTTCCTTGTCACCCGCGAGGCGACAAAGGACGACGTCAAGCGAGAGATCGAGAAGTCCTTCGGCCAGAAAGTCAAGAGCGTCAGGACGCTCATGAACACCCACGGCCAGAAGAAGGCAATCGTGAGCTTTGAGAACGAGAAGGCCGCCGAGGAGATCCTCAGCCGGCTCGGTATAATGTAAGGTGGGAAACATGGGACATCGAATCACCACACAAGCCCGCGGAAGGGGAGGCCCGACATACCGTGCACCATCCCACCGTTACAAGGCTGAACTGAAGCACATCGGTGACGACACGCAGAAGATCACCGGCACGGTCATTGACATAGAGCACGACCCGGCACGGAATGCACCGATCGCCCTCGTAAAGCTCGATGACGGAAAGAAGGTCTACATGCTCGTTACCGAAGGCCTGGGCCTCGGGGACGTCGTTACCTGGGCCGCAACCGGTGAAATCCGGAACGGTAACACGCTCACGCTCGGGAACATCCCGACCGGTACCTACATCTGCAACATTGAAGCCCGCCCGAATGATGGCGGCAAATTTGTCCGCTCCTCGGGAGTACAGGCAGTCGTTGTCGACAAGGCAGAAGACCGCGTCGGCATCCGGATGCCCAGCGGCAAGACGAAATGGTTCAACGCACGCTGCCGTGCAACCATCGGAATTGTAGCCGGTGGCGGCCGTGTCGAGAAGCCGTTCGTCAAAGCAGGCAACAAGTACCACAAGATGCACAACACCGCAGCCAACTGGCCCCGCGTCCGTGGTGTCGCAATGAACGTCATCGATCACCCGTTCGGTGGCGGTGGACACCAGCACCCCGGTCGTCCGAAGACTATTGCACGCGGGACATCTCCCGGAAGAACTGTCGGACACATTGCAGCACGCAGGACAGGTAAGAGCAGGAAGTGATGGGTAAATGGCAGCACCAAAGAAGACTCAGAAAAGAATGCCAAGACGGCGTGAGGAGTTCACCTATCGCGGCTACAAGATCGACGAGCTCAAGGCGATGGGGATATCAGAACTCCTCCCCCTGATGCCCGCCCGTCCGCGCCGCAAGATTACCCGCGGTTTCTCCCGCGGTGAAGAAACGCTCCTCGCGAAGATCCGCGATGGCGACGAGAAGATCCGGACTCACCTCCGTGAAATGATCGTCATGCCCGAGATGATCGGCAAGACCATCGAGATCTACAATGGCAAGGAGTTTGTCAAGGTAGAGTTCCAGCCGGAGTCGGTTTTCCGCTACATCGGGGAATTCGCCCTGACAAGAAAGAGGGTTACTCACGGAAGCGCCGGTATCGGTGCAACCAGAGGCAGCAAGTATGTTCCGCTGAAGTGATGGTCATGGCACGCATTGATTACTCCAATAAAACCAAGGGCGACACGGTTGCGCGGGCCAAGGCCAACGAGCTGAACATGTCTCCCAAGCACTCGATCGAGATTGCCGGGTTCATCCGGAACAAGAAGGTCAACGACGCGATCGCGTACCTGAACGATGTTGTCAAGCTGAAGAAGGCGGTGCCGTTCCGGTACTTCAACCGGAATGTTGCGCACAAGCGCGGTCTCCCCGGCAACTGGGATGCAGGACGCTACCCCGTCAAGGCTTCGAAGGAATATATCCGGCTCCTTGAGTCGGTCAAGAAGAATGCCGAATATATTGGTCTTGATGCAGAAAACCTCGAGATCATCCACGCCTCCGCAAACCGCGGTCGCGCACAGAAAGCATTCTTCCCCCGCGCAATGGGACGTGCGACACCCAAGGTCCGCGAGTCCGTAAACCTCGAGATCATCGTCCGCGAGGTGGCATAATGGCAGTAGAGAGAAAATTCATCGCTGAGGGTGTCAGGAAAGCCCGCGTCGAGAAGTACCTGTCCAAGGAACTGAAACGCGCAGGGTATGGCGGTATGGATATTGCCCGCACCCCCCTTGGGACACAGGTCACGATCTTTGCCGAGAAACCCGGTATCGTCATCGGTAAGGGTGGCAAGCTGGTCCACCAGCTCACCCAGGACCTTGCCCAGAACTACGGTGTCGAATCCCCGCAGATCGAGGTCCAGCAGGTCAACAACCCCAGCTTCAACGCCCAGATCATGGCGGAAAGGCTGGCCAATGCCCTCGAACGCGGCTGGTACTTCCGGAAGGCCGGAACCAGCATCCTGCGCAGGGTCATGGACTCGGGTGCACTCGGATGCGAAGTCGTTATTGCCGGCAAACTCACCGGTGCCCGTGCTCGTACCCAGAAGTTCACCGAAGGGTACATCAAGCACTGCGGCGAGCCGAGCAACACGATTGTTGAGAAGGGCTACGCAGTGGCCGTCAAGAAACTCGGTGTCATCGGCGTCCAGGTCAAGCTGGTCCCGGCCGGCGCGAAACTGCCCGACCACTTCTCCATTATCGAACAGGAGAAGAAGCGACCCGCCCAGAATGCCAGTGTAACTCCGGTCAGCGATGCTGACACGGAAGAGCCAGCGCTTCCCGATGAGGAATTCGCGGAGGAACAGTAATGGCATTATTCAGGGCCAAGGACGTGAAGCAGTTCTCTGACGTGGAACTGCAGGAAAACATGGGCAAGCTCCGGATGGAGCTCGTCCAGCACTACGGCAAGGTCAGTGCCGGTGGTGCGACCGAGAATCCCGGTCACATCCGCGAACTCCGGCGCACCATTGCCCGTATGATGACCGAGCAGAACCGCAGGAGAACTGCATGATCTCTCCCCAGAATGTCCTCCGTCATGAACTGATCGGGCTGGACATTCTGGTATCAGGAGCTGCAAATCCAGACCAGAGAGGACTTTCCGGTCGCGTCATCGATGAGACAAGGAACCTGCTCGTGATCGAGACTCCAAAAGGGGTCCGCCGCATCCAAAAGGCGCATAGCACCTTTGTTGTGCGCCTTCCCGGCAGGGAAACTGTTGAGATAGACGGGTCCGTGATGGTTCTGGCTCCTGAGAAGAGGATCAACCTGCACGAAAAGAAGAGGATACCATAATGGCACTTAACATTGGATTGGACGTCCAGGCACCCCAGCAGGAGTGCAAGGACGTTAATTGTCCGTTTCACGGCACTTTACCGGTGCGCGGCCAGGTGATCACCGGTAAAGTCGTGAGCGACCGCATGATGGGGACGGTCGTAGTTGCACGGAACTACATGCACTACGTCCGCAAATACAAGCGGTATGAAAAGAGAAGCTCGAAGATCCATGCCCACAGCCCTGCCTGTATCGGGGCAAAGGCTGGTGACATGGTGAAGATTGCCGAATGCCGCCCGCTCTCGAAGAGTACGACATTCGTCGTTGTGGAGGTGCAGAAGCCATGAAGGCAAAGCAGTCCAAGACGCCGAGGTCGCTTGCGACCGGGACGAGGCTTGCATGCGCCGACAACACCGGCGCGAGGACAGTCCAGATCATCTCTGTCTTCGGTTACCACGGTGTCAGGCGCCGCCAGCCCAAGCTGGGTCTTGGCGATCTCTGTACCGCCAGTGTCCAGAAAGGCACACCCGACATGCGCCGGAAACTGGTGCGTGCGGTCGTTATCCGCGCAAAGAAGGAGATGCGCAGGCCCAGCGGCTTACGGGTTTCATTCGATGACAACGCTGTCGTAGTCGTTGATGAGAAGAACGAGCCGAAGGGGACCGAGATCAAGGGACCGGTAGCCCGCGAAGTTGCGGAGCGCTTCCCGAAGCTCGGCTCCATGGCAACAATCATTGTCTGAGGTGTGCACGATGGCAAGAATTGCAAGCGAACAGCCAAGAAAACAGAGGAAGGCACGCTACACAGCACCCTCCCACGTGAGGACCAAGTTCCTCAATGCACCCCTTTCAGACGCACTGAAAGAGCAGTACAAGAAGAAGACGCTGCGCGTCGTCAAGGGCGACACCGTCAAGGTGACCCGCGGTGACTTTGCCGGAAGCGAAGGCGTTGTTGACGGAGTGGACACGGCAAAATCAAAGATCATTGTCCACGGCGTTTCATCAACAAAGGCAGACGGGACCGAAGTGCCCCGCGCAATCGACCCCTCCAACGTCCAGCTGACCAAGCTCAAGCTTGACGACAAGCGCCGCGTTGCAAAACTCGGGGAGGCCTAAACCATGTCAGATCACCTGAAGCGACTCAACGCACCGGAATCCTGGCACATTGCCAAGAAGGCCAACACGTTCATCACCAAGACCGCACCCGGTCCGCACAATGCGAACGCGATGCCGATTGCCGTCTGGCTCCGTGACCACATGAAGCTCGCACGGAACATGAAAGAGGTCAAGCAGATCCTCGGCCAGAAGGATGCCATTGTCAACGGGCGACCCTGCCGCGACCCCAAGATGGGCGTCGGCATCTTCGATATCATCGCCCTGCCGAAGATCAACAAGTATTACCGTATCCTGCGCGACAGGAACGGCCGGCATGTATCGGTCGAGATCGATGCAGAAGCAGCCAAGACCCGCCTGTGCAAGGTGAAAAACAAGACAACGATTACCGGCGGCAAGGTCCAGCTGAACCTCCGCGATGGTGCGAACATCCTTGCGGATAACACCTATAAGTCCGGGGACTCCGTTGTGGTCTCGCTTGAGTCCGAGACGCGGTTCAAGATTGTTGACCACTTCCCCTTCGTTGTCGGGAACATGGCAATGATTATCGGCGGCAAGCATTCCGGTAACGTTGCACGGATCGTTGACATCATCAAGATGCCCGGCTCTGTCCCGAACAAGATCATCCTCCAGGATGAGCAGACCGGGACGAAGTTCGACACGATTGCTCCCTACATCTACATGGTGGGTAAACAGACCCCCGCGATAGCGAAATGGGGGCATGAAGAATGACCGCGATGCGCGATATCTACATCGACAAGGTTGTCGTCCACATGGGTGTCGGCGAGGCCGGCGATAAGCTCGTGAAAGCCGAGAACATCATGAAGGCCATCACGAAGCAGACCCCGATCCGGAGCATTGCCAAGAAGACCCAGCCGGCCTTCTCTGTCAGGAAAGGCATGCCTATCGGCTGCAAGGTCACCCTCCGTGGTCAGCCCGCAAGGGATTTTATCGCAACGGCACTTACCATCGTCCAGAAGACGATCTTTGAGAGCCAGTTCGACAAGAGCGGGAACTTCTCATTCGGTATCGAGGAGCACACGGATTTCCCCGGACAGTCCTATGACCCGCAGATCGGTATCTACGGTATGGACGTCAACGTCGTGCTCGAACGCAGAGGCATACGGATCACCCGCAGGCGCAAGGAGCAGAAGAAACTCCCGGCAAAGCAGCGTGTCAGCAAGCAGGATGCGATCACGTTCCTCAAGGAAAAATACCAGGCAGAGGTGCGCTAATGGCTGGAGAAAGGAAGAAGATCTACGGTCGCGGTGCAAACGAATGCAAGATGTGCGGCCGCAAGCAGGGACTGGTACGCAGGTACCATATCATGTTCTGCAGGCAGTGCTTCCGTGAGTGGGCCCAGAAGATGGGCTTCAAGAAGATGAGCTGAGGAGTGAGCAAAAATGACACGAACGAATACCATTGCAGACGGAATGTGTGCCCTGAAGAATGCAGGCGACACCGGAAAAGCAGTCTGCACTATTGAACCCGCAAGCAAGCTCCTCGGCGCGATGCTCCGCATTATGCAGGACGCCGGGTATATCGGCGGCTTCGAGTTTGTCGAGGATGGCAGGGGCGGACAGCTCAAAGTCACCCTCAACGGCAGGATCAACCGCTGCGGTGCCATCACCCCGCGGTTCTCCGTCCAGCTGGACGAGATGGAATACTGGGAGAAACAGTATCTCCCCGGCAAGAACTTCGGTCTCCTGATGCTTTCGACCTCCCGTGGCGTAATGTCCCACGAGCAGGCCCGGAAAGAGGGCATCGGCGGCGAACTGCTCGGGTACGTGTACTAGAGGTGTGACGATGACAGCAGTACGTAAGGTAAAAATTCCCGACGGCGTCAAGGCACAGCTCGAAGGTACCCGGCTTAAGATCGAAGGTCCCAAGGGACAACTGGTACGGAATGTCCGTTTCCCCCAGGTCACGATAACCTGTGACGGAAAGGAAGTCACCATCTCCACGGAATCCAAAAGAAAAGAGATCACTTCGATGGTAGGCACCCTTGAGGCGCACACCAAGAACATGATCCGCGGTGTCAGCGAGGGCTTCGAGTACCGGATGAAAGTGGTGTACAGCCACTTCCCCATTCAGCTCAAGGTCCAGGGTAACAAGCTTGAGATCGCAAACTTCCTTGGTGAGAAGAAAGCCCGCTCCGCACGGATTGAGACTGGTGTGACGGCCAAAGTCGCAAACGACGAAGTTGTCCTTACCGGCATTGACCGCGAACTGGTTGGAAATTCGGCAGCGAACATTGAGCATGCCTGCCACATCCGCAACCGCGATCCGCGTGTGTTCCAGGATGGCATTTACATGGTCCAGAGGGGTTGAAGTCAATGGCAACAGAAGTCAAGCGACTGATCAAGGTGCGCGTTGAGAAGGGTGCACGCTTCAAACGCGACGGATACGGCAAGAAACGCCAGCTCTCCGACTCATGGAGAAAGCCCCGCGGCCAGCACAACAAGCAGAGGGAGCAGAAGAAGGCAAAAGGCGCAATGCCCAAGCCGGGATTCGGAAGCCCTGTGGCCGTACGCGGCATGCACCCGAGCGGATTCTTCGAGGTACTGGTCTCCACGGCAAAGGAACTCGAAGGACTCGATCCCAAGACCCAGGCAGTCAGGATCTCTGCAACTGTCGGCGACAAAAAGCGTGTTGCCCTTCAGGATGCAGCACTTGCAGCCGGTCTTAAAGTGCTCAACGCCCGGACGGTAAAGGCCAAGGCAAAGAAGGCACCGGCCAAGACAGAAGAGAAGAAGCCTGCGGCCTCCAAGACAAAGGCTCCGGCAAAGAAGGAAGCAAAGTCGGAGAAGCCGGCACCGAAGGCAGAAGAGAAGAAGGCACCTGCAAAGAAAGCAGCAGTAAAGCCCAAGGCCGAAGAGAAGGCAGCACCGGCAAAGAAGCCGGCTGCAAAGCCCAAGGCAGAAAAACCGGCCGGGGCAAAGCCCGAGAAGAAGGCACCTGCCAAGAAGCCTGCAAAGTCCGGGGTGAAGAAGAAGACGGAACGTTGCCAACCAGAAACGCGGTCCAGCTCAGATCCTGAAGTG
>NZ_PIZH01000625.1 GCF_002835825.1 Methanoregula sp.
CGATACACCCCGCTACAACAGCATTTCCCCCCCACATAAAAACAACCCTTAATAGCCTCTCCCTCCAAATCTTCTCCAGATGCCCGGCACAAAACTCCCCGGCGGCCCGACCCAGGACGAGGTCATGGCAGTCTCGCTCCAGAAGCTCGGCCTTGTGAGCACCGACACGGTTCTCGAAATCGGCTGCGGCACCGGCAAGGTCTCGGTGGCAATGGCACAGGCCGTACAAAAAGTCATCTCGATCGATATCCGGCCCGAGGCCGTGGCGCTTGCAACGAAGACGGCAAAGGAAGCCGGCCGGAAGAATATCGAATTCTCGTGTGCCGAGGCAACGGAATTCCTCCGGCACGATGCCGTGTATGACTGTGCATTCCTTGGCGGGACAAAGAATCTCCTCGCGGTGCTGCCGGTGCTCGCAAAGAACGTGAAGCGGACGATCGTGGTAAACGCGGTGCTCCTCTCAACGGTTGCGGACGCGGTTGCGGCGCTCCAGGAACTCGGGCTCTTTGTCGAGGTCGTGCAGGTGCAGGTCTCGCGGTCGCACGCGATTGTGGGGAGTATCATGTTCAAACCCATCGACCCGGTCTTTGTCATTGTCGGGAGGGGAGCGGCATGCTCGTAGGCCTTGGCCTGGGGCCGGGGAACCCCGAGCTGCTGACGCTCCGTGCGGTGCGGCTGCTCAAAGAAGCGGATACGGTCTTTGTGCCCGGCCGGATTGCAAAAGATCTCGTGGCCCCGTACCGCGAATCGGTTGTGCTCGACTTCCCGATGACGGACGATGAGGCAAAAATCCGCTCGTGCATGAAAGAGAATGCAAAAAAGATCGCGCCCGTTGCAGAGAAAGGCCTCGCGGTCTTCGGCATTCTCGGCGACCCGAACTTCTTCTCAACATTCTCGCGGCTCTGTGCGGTGATTGAGGAGACTCACCCCGGGATCGAGTTCCGGACCGAGCCGGGGATCAGTTCCATCACGGCGTTTGCATCCGCTGCAGGAGTCCCGGTGAACGAGGGGTTCACGGTATCGGACGGGACAATCTCGGACACGAAGATCCTGCTCAAGGTCCGGAAGCCGAAGGAGAAGGCCGCCTCGCTTGCGGGCGAGGGGTACCGCGAGTTCGTGCTCGTGGAGCGGATGTTCTTCGATGACATGAAAGTGTACCGGAACGCAGAACTTCCCGAGAAGAGCGATTACATGAGCGTGATGTATGCCCGGAAGTGAC
>NZ_PIZH01000626.1 GCF_002835825.1 Methanoregula sp.
CTGGAAGATGATCGCCAGATCCTGCCGGACCTTATCTATCCCGGTTACCATCTGCAGGCCATTGAGAGATGACAAGGCCAAATCGCCGTTGGTGACCTTCAGCGTCGTGCCGTAATCCATGCAGGATAATCAGGACGATGCGAGATAAAGAAAGGTCAATCGGAAAATACGAAACTCTGTACCACGGCCTGAGCTCCCATGAGTGCGTGGCAACCGTTTGTTCCTGCGTCACCTGCCCGGACAACGTTCGTCTCGTTGATTCGGGTAATTGATCCCGCACTGGTACCGGCAGCGCCTCCGCAGCCGTCGGGGCCTTGGTAAGATTGCCCTTTCACGATGACGGGGTTGCCATCAATCCTGACAAACGTGTTTGCGGTAGATGGACCGATTGTCCCCATCCCGCCCCCGTTGTGCGGGGACGGGCAGTCCAGCCACGGTTCACGATCGCCTTCAACAATCACCAGCAGTGCCATGATACATACACCTTACAGGGAGTTGATGTCCAGTTGCGTTGTCCGGATCTCAATCTTACCGTCGCTCTTGAACAGGATGCAGGAGCCGGACTTATGGAAGATCCCGATATCGCCAGGAGCGGATAAGTCCTCCGGGATTCCGTCAGACCGTAGGTGGATGCTACCCAGAACAACAGCGTTGCTGAGCTGGAACCGCGATCGCGGGTTGACCGGTGCAACGCCGTCGCCCTCCAGCTGTTTGCTCCGCTCGAATTTCGTATACGCCACCAGCACCGGTTGACCTACATCGGGAAGGACGATGATTTCCGAATCCCCGAACCGCAGGGACATGAACGGCACGTTCTGCAGCAGCGTCTCGGTGCCGTTGACAGAACATTTCAGCCGGACATCGACCCGCATGTAGTTATCGTACACCTTGGTCACGGTGCCGATATCCACCGTATTGATGCCCGCCAGTTTCTGGTTGATCAGGCTGACTATCTGTTCAGCAATCGTCATGCGGCAACCACCACGATTTCGGTTGAGAAGTCATTGTCGGAGATCTTGTGCGAGTATGTCACTACCCGCATCGTACCGGTTACCGTATCTGATTCAACCTGCACAAGAGTCCCAATCCCCATCTCGTGGTTCAGATAGGTGACGATCTTATAGTCACCAACAGAGGCGCTCTCTCCATCACCGCCATTTGATTTCTTGACCTTCGAGACTGACTGCAGGCCGTTATCGTACGAGATCAACA
>NZ_PIZH01000627.1 GCF_002835825.1 Methanoregula sp.
GTCCTCCCGTATGATCGAGAACTTCTTCTGGATCTCGAGGAGCTTGTAGGCTGCCCGCGAGCGGTATCCCTCGTGTTTCGCCCGCAGGTAGGTTTTGTCATATCCCCATTGTGAACCCATTATCGCGTTTTCCCCCATAAAAGCAGGGTCATAAACCCAAAACACTATAATTAACGTAGGTCGATATACTGTATAAGCGATTGTATTTGTGGGGTAAGCGATGTTAAAGGCAACGATTGATGCAGATATTTTCAAGGAAGCGATCGATGCGATCTCGGCCCTCATCCCCGAGTGCCGGCTGCATACGGATGAAGGTGGCATCTCGACGCGGGCCGTCGACACGGCCAACGTGGCGATGATCTCGCTCACCTTAAAGAAGGAGGCGTTCGACTCGTTCAAGGCAACAAAGAGCCAGCTCGGGATCGACATCTCCAAGATGAAGAACATCTTCGGCATGGCCGGCAAGGGCGATCTCATCAGCCTCGAACTTGGCGACAATGCCCAGAAGATGGCCGTCTCGGTGCACGGGTACCACTACTCCATCACGCTCCTTGATACGAACACCATAAGAAAAGACCCCAATCCCCCGACCATCAACCTGCCGGGCCGGGTCGTGATCAAGGGCGAGGATCTCAACAACGCGATGAAGGCGGCGGCCGTCATCTCAGACAAGATCGCACTGGGGATCAACCAGAAGGACCAGACCTTCTACTTAAACGCGGAAGGCGACACCGATCTCATCCGGCGCGAATTCGGCAAAGACGAGCTGGTGTCGCTCACCCCCGCAGAAGCCCGCTCGCTCTTCTCGCTTGACTATCTCAAGGACATGGGTAAAGTCATGAGCCGGGCAGCAGAAGTCGAGATCTTCCTTGGCATCGACCACCCGGTCCGGTTCTCGTTCGATATCGCCGGTGGCAACGGCCATGTCGAATACCTCCTCGCTCCCCGGATCGAGGCCGACTAAATGGAATATGCCCCGTCGGCAAAGGAACTCTCCCACTTCCCTTTTTTGAAAAAAGCCCAGGATCATGTCAAAAAGACCTTCCCGCCTCTCGGCCAGCTGCTCTCAGGGGAGAAGGGAGAGCTCCTGACCGGCCTTGCCGTCCGCAGGATCAACCAGGCTCTCTCCTCAAAGAAGACGATCGTTGCCCATTTCCAGCATCGCGACGATGAAGAGATCGCTGCGTATGTCCTCTCCCGCATTATCG
>NZ_PIZH01000628.1 GCF_002835825.1 Methanoregula sp.
TGTTGTCTGGTCGACGTCGTACCCCTCCTCCGCGGATGCGGCCCTTGCGTTCTGCGCCTCGTTCTAGGTCTCCCCGATATTGGTCATCCCCTCGCTGACGCTGGCCGCGACCTCCTCGATGGAGGCTGCCTGCTCTTCGGCCGCCGCAGCAACCTCGGTGACGTTCTGGTTGATCTTGTCGATTGCGGTTACGATCTTGTTGAAGTTCGCGATCGTCTCTTCAAGGGCAAGGCTCCCGTCCTTCACACCCCGGTTGGCCTCGCCAACCGCACCGACCGCATTATTGGTCTGCTTCTGGAGCGTCTCGATCATGCCCGAGATCCGCTCCGCCGAGGCGCGGGACTCGACGGCAAGCGACTTGACCTCGGTCGCGACCACGGCAAACCCTCGCCCGGCCTCACCGGCCCGTGCAGCCTCGATTGCAGCGTTGAGGGCGAGGAGGTTGGTCTGGTTCGCAAGGTCAGTGATGAGATCGACGATCTCGCTGATCTTGTCCATCTGGGTCTTGATGTCCCCGATGATCTGGTTGACCTCGCCGGACGATTTGGTGATGCCCTGCATGCCGGTCTCGGTCTTCCGGGCCAGTTCCATCCCGTTGTGGCTGTAAGCTGTGGTATCGGTAACGAGCTGGGCAACCGACTCGGTCTTGAGCGCAACCTCCTGGATGGCACGGGAGAGGTCGTCCATGGCCTGCTGGACCTGGTGGATGCCCTTGCCCGACTTCTCGGTGTTCTCGCTCACCTTCGATGCATTGATGGCGACCTGGCTTGCGCCGGCCGAGACCTCCTGGATGCTGGCGTTTGCCTCCTCGGCATTTGCGGCAAGGTTGCTGACTTCCGTGTTGATGGTGCCCATTGCCCCGGATATGTTCTCGCCAATCCAGTTCAGGGAGTTCTTGAACATCTTGAAATCGCCACGAACCTTGATCTTCTCGTCAAAGCGGGCAGTGAAATTGCCATTTGAATAATCCCCGGCAACCCTTATTCCTTCATTGAGCGGAATAACGGTGCTTTCGAACGTCTTGTTGATGCCGGCGATGATCTCCCAGTACCCTCCCTTGAACTTTGCCGCATCGCCCCGCACCGAGAGTTTTCCCTCGACTGCGGCGATGGAGAGTTTGTTCGATTCGGCGATGAGGGCCCGAAGGGTGGTCGTAATCTTCACCAGTGCCGGCACGATCTCGTCCCGTTCGTCGCGGGGCTTGAGA
>NZ_PIZH01000629.1 GCF_002835825.1 Methanoregula sp.
TTATTGGCGGGATCGAGGCAAGCCTCCGCAGGTTCGCCCATTATGACTACTGGAGTGACCGGGTCAGGCAGTCGATCCTTGCCGACTGCCCTGCGGATGTACTGGTATTCGGGATGGGGGAGCGGCAGATGGTGGAGATCGCGCAGCGCTCTGCCCGGGGAGAACCGGTTCGGGACATGCGGGATATCCCCGGAACCTGCTATCCGGTTTCCCTTGCAGAATGGCGGGCGATGGAAAAAGACAATCTCGTTGAAATTTCCGGTTTTACTGAGGTCTCTTCTGACAGGACAGCATACGCAAAAGCGTTCGCCCTTCATTACCGGGAGCAGGATCCGTTCCGGGGCAGGCCGGTTGCCCAGCCGCACCCCAAAAAAGCCATCATCCAGAACCCGCCGGCCCGGCCGCTCAGCCCGGAGGAACTGGATCATATCTATGAACTCCCGTTCACCCGGCGCCAGCACCCCTCGTACCGGGAAAAAGTTCCCGCCCTCGAAACGGTGCAGTGGTCTGTGACCAGCCACCGGGGCTGTTTCGGAGCCTGCAGTTTTTGCGCCCTCGCCCACCACCAGGGCAGGATCATCCAGAGCCGGAGTAAGGAGAGCATTGTCCGGGAGTGACCCGGCTCACGAAGATGCCCGGCTTCAAAGGGGTTATCCAGGATATCGGCGGCCCGACCGCGAACATGTTCGGGTTTTCGTGCCGGAACTGGCAGGAGCAGGGAGCCTGCCCGGACCGGAACTGCAGGCCGGATTGCCCGTCCCTGAAGACCAGCCAAATGCAGCAGGTCGAACTGCTCCGTGCTGTCCGTGCCGTAGCCGGTGTCCGGCATGTCTTCATCGGCTCCGGGATACGGTATGATCTGGTACTTGCTGATGAATCCGGCTACCTGGAAGAGATCTGCGGCCACCATGTATCCGGGCACCTCAAGGTTGCGCCCGAGCATATCTCTCCCGCGGTTACGGCCTGCATGAACAAGCCGCCCGGCGAGGTCTTCGAGCGGTTCCGGCAGGAATTTGAGAAAATTCAGGAGGAAAAGGCGGGCAGGGCGCGGGATGGGGAGAAACCCATACCGGCGGGAAAGAAACCGTCCCGCGAGTACCTCCTCCCGGACCTGATGTCCGACCACCCGGGCTGCACGGTTCCGGACATGAGTGGGCTGGGCTAATACCTCCGGGATCACTGTCCCTCTACCGAGCAGGTGCAGGAC
>NZ_PIZH01000630.1 GCF_002835825.1 Methanoregula sp.
TTCCCATGGGAGAAACGGGGAAACCTAAGTGCAATGTTAATCTACCTCTCCGGCATGAAAGACCCAGAGACCTGTGTCGGCGCACGGCTCACGGAAAAGGCGTTCTGTGATATCATCGACTGACGGTACGCAGACGAGCTTCTCATGAACGACATGGACACCCTCATCGATGTCACCCGGAACAAAGAACTGCTGGAGGCCGCCTACCGGAAAGGCCTTGATCTCGGGAAAGGAAGCGGTTCCTGACGGGAACCGCTGACTGGAGAATGCCATGGGTCTTTGACCCATGACCGGAGAAGACCGAAAATCTTCGAAGAGCGTATCAACGCTCTTCGACCAACAAAATCTCTTTTGGCAATAGAAAAATGGATGTCACGATCTTTTATGTGCTTACGCCATCACACGAGCCCGCGTTCCCGCATGCTCAGGTGCCCCGATCTCGTAACAATGAGATGATCGATAAGCTGGATGCCGACGAGCGCTCCCGCCTCCTTCAGCTGGGCCGTGATAGCGATGTCCTGCGAGCTGGGCTCAAGCGATCCCGAGGGGTGGTTGTGGACGCAGATGATCGAGGCTGCCCGGTCCAGGATAGCGTCGGCAAAGACCTCCCGCGGGTGGACAAGGCTGTGGTTTAAGAGACCGATCGTGATGATGCGGTTTCCCAGTACCTCACCGGCTCCGTTGAGCGTGATACAACAGAAGTGCTCCTGCCGTTTGCCCCGCAGGTGGGCAACGAGCGGAAGGACGTCGTCCGGCCGTGACACCCGGGCAGTGGTATGGTCCTGCGAATAGTACCGCCTCCCGATCTCAAAGCAGGCAAGGATCTGCGAGGCTTTTGTCGGCCCGATCCCATCGATAGCACAGATATCCTTGTAGTGGATCGGTTCCTGTCCTTTCAGCATGCCGCAGATGTCGCGGGCGATCTCCCTGACATCCCGCTGTCGCGTCCCCCTCCCGAGGATAGCCTCCACAAGTTCGGCGTCCGTGAGGGCAACAGCGCCCTTCCGCGCAATCTTCTCCCGCGGGCGGTCAAGCGCAGGAATGTCTTTCATTTTCTTAATACCCTCAGCCTCCTGTCCGCCTGGATCCTGGACATACCATCAGGGTTGGATTTTATACATTTTAAATTATTTCACTAAGAAATATGTTTTGGCGGGCCCCCTGCCGCATAAAAAATCTTTAAATGAACCCGTCTCCATATCATCC
>NZ_PIZH01000631.1 GCF_002835825.1 Methanoregula sp.
ATACTACTCTCTCGCGCAAGCTGATTATCCTGTTGAACAGGGAACGGATGAAAAGATCTCTCCGGTTCCCGGGACCTTTGGCACGAAACGGGACCGGTTCTTCAGATCCGCCGGCCGAGGAAGCTATCCGCCAGGCAAACCGGAAACTGAACCCTCTCGACAGCGTGACCCGTCATGACATCCTGAACCAGATCACGGCACTGCAAGGGTATCTCCCGCTGATGCAGGAAACAGGCGCTGATCCGAAAATCCTGGAATACCTCAAGCGACAGGAAGAGATTGTTACGACAATCCGGCAGCAGATCGGATTTACGAAGGGATGCCAGGAAATCGGGGTAAATGCTCCCCGGTGGCAGGAGGTTGAACCGGTAGTCTCGAAAGCTGTCGGATCATCTCAGTTCACGCAGATCTCCGTTTCCATGAGCGCGAAAGGTCTTGAGCTGTATGCCGATCCCCTTGTCGAAAACGTGTTCTTCATCATCGCAGACAATGCGCTGAAGCACGGCCACCATGTTGGTGAAATAAGGATCCGGTACGAAATCCGCGATCAGCACCTGGTCGTTATCATCGAAGATGACGGGGATGGGGTGAAAGATACCGAAAATGAGGCAATTTTCCGGTTCGGGTACGACCGGCATACGGGATTCTGCCTTGCCTGTGCACGGTTTTTCCTCTCAATGACCGGGCTCACCGTCCGAAAAACCGGATCGTTTGGCCCCGGTGCCAGCTTCGGGATCACGGGTCCTCCCGGGGCGTTCCGTTTTTCTGAAAAGGAACACGATCCGGCCCCCTGAATAACGGGCCGAAAAAGGGAGCGGGGGATGGATCACTTCCCTTTCTTCTTCCCCATGATATTGTCAAAGAATCCTTTTTTTCCGTCCCGGGAACCTTCTATGTCGAGAAGCTTGTGGTACAGGTCTTTTTCTTCCGGCGAGAGTTTCTTTGGAACAACCACCCTGACCCGGACAAGGAGATCGCCCGGGCGCCCCCTGCGCCTGACCCCTTCTCCCGGGATCTTGAGCGCGGTACCGGACTGGATCCCGGCCGGAACTTTCAGTTCAACATTTCGTTTATCGATGGTCTCGATCTCGACTGAAGTCCCGAGCACTGCCTGCGGTGGCGTGATCTCGATTCCGGTCTCAAGGTTGTCCCCGTCCCGGATAAACCGTTCGTGCGGCCTGACCAGAATCTCGATGAAAAGGTCG
>NZ_PIZH01000632.1 GCF_002835825.1 Methanoregula sp.
CTTGACAAGCTTGCGGAATTTCCGGGTGCGGATGCGTTCTGTAGTGCGATGACCGGAGTCCTCAACAAAAAGATGGGGAACGTGGGGAGCAAAAAGAACTGGCGCGGGGACGATCTGGACACGGTCAAGAAAGCGCGGAAGAGACTCATCGAAATTCTTTCGGGAAGGGAGGCGCTCTGCAGGATGACCGTCGACCCTGCCGATCCGCTTGTTACCGGGTCCCTCGCGTTCCTGCGGGATCTCTCGCATGTTGTCCACCGCTACCTTGCCCTTGTTGACGAGGGGAGATCTGCGCTCGGCGGCCTTGACTTCTCCGATCTCATCATCCACGCACGCGACCTCGTGACCCGGCAGCACACGCTCGTGGCCGCGCATCTCTCCGGAAGGTACCGCTATATCCTTGTCGATGAGTTCCAGGACACCGACCCGGCGCAGCTTGAGATCATTCTCGCGCTTGCCGGGGAACCGACGCCGTCAACCGACTGCCTTTTCATTGTCGGCGATCCGAAACAGTCCATCTACCTGTTCCGGGATGCCGATGTGACCCGGTTCAAGGAAGCCCAGCAGATCATCGATTCTGCCTGCAAAGGGAAGACCGTGAACCTTGACATGAGTTTCCGGAGCACGAAGGAGGTGATCGGTTTGACGAACATTCTCTTCCGGAACCTGTTTGCATCTGCGGAAAAGCCATGGGAATTCGGGTACGAGCCGATCCGTGCCTCGGAAGGCAGGCGGGAACATGCAGGCTCCGTTGAGCTGATGCTCTCCCCCCATGGGAGCGACAGTTCTTCAACAAAAAGGACCGAGGCAGACATGGTGGCGCGGAGGATCTACAGTCTCCTCCATGCGGCTCCGGCAGAGGTGTACGAGGAGCAGCCGGACCATTCGTACCGGAACCGCCCGGCCCGGTACGGCGACATCGCGATTCTCTTAGAGCAGAGGACCAATCTTTCGTGGTACCTCTCCTCCCTGACCCGGCTTGGCATCCCGTATTACGTGCATGGAGGCACCGGCTTTTACGGCAGACAGGAGATCTATGACCTGTACAACCTGCTCGCGTTCCTTGAGAACAGCCATGATGATGTGAGCCTTTTCGGCGCGCTGCGGTCTCCCTTCTTCGGGATGGCGGATGCCGAGCTCTTTTACCTCTCCGAAGAACGCGGCGCCACGGTGTGGGAGAAACTCGGCCGGTATTGCGAAAG
>NZ_PIZH01000633.1 GCF_002835825.1 Methanoregula sp.
GGTTCGGATCATTCATGATCCTGAGATACGCTTCCGGGATCCAGACCGTTTCTGATACATTGCCATATATGGTGACTTCTTTTTCCGCTGCCTGTGCACCGCGATAGACCGATCCATCGACCGGGATCCGTAAGATGAGGCGTTTGTCCTGAAAGAGGAATTCCTTTTCCGGGTAGAGAAGTGTCTGACCTTCATCGATTGGAGTAATTTGGGGGTAAACGACGGTCCCCGGCAGGTGAATAAAACGGTCGAGACAACCGGACGAAAAAAAAAGGGCAGAGAATACAAGGCTCAAAATCAGGATCAATCGGGTGCTATGCCAGGCGCACTCCCCTGATGCATCGGTGTTTGCGGGCATGGGCACCTCACAGGATCTCTCTCAGATGACCAATGGAATCGAGGATATAATCCGGTATTATACCGGAACTGGCCACAGCTTCATTCCGGTATTTTCCGGTTTTCACAAGTACTCCCCGCATGCCTGCCTCCCGGGCCCCTCCGATATCAGTTGTGATATCATCCCCAATCATCAGTGTTTCTTCGGGCCGGGCTCCCATATCACTCAGAGCGAGCGCGAAGAAATTTCCGGAGGGCTTCCCTACTACCCGGGCACAGGTGCTCGTTGCATACTCCAGGGCAGCCACAAAAGGCCCCGCCGAAAGCATGAGCCCGTTCTCTCCCATCCAGTACCGGTCCCGTTCCAGAGCAATCAATCCGGCGCCATCAAGGATTAAACGCATCGCCTTCGTGAGGTTGCCGTAGGTGAAATTATCCCCGGCATCTCCGATTATTACCCCGTCTGCATCAGTATCAGCACTTTTGATTTCCGCTTCTGCAAAATCATTGTCCACATCACCTGTGGTCAGTAAGAAGCAGCGGGTATATCCTTCATTGCGAATCAGGGATATTGCCGCGATGGCAGGGGTGAAGATATGTGATACGGGAATCGAAAAACCCAGCCTGTCCAGGCGCGCCGCGATGGTTGTCCTGCTCTTCCGGGTTGTGTTGGATACGAAACGATAGGGATATCCCTGCTCATCTAACATTGCAATGGTTTCGGTTGCACCGGAGATCGCATGATCTCCTACATACAGCACTCCGTCGAGATCGATCAGGAACGCCTTTGTATCCATGCCTCGGCACCCATGCGAATGAAATGGCGTAACAGTGTGCCACACAAACCGATGCTCTGACCCAGGT
>NZ_PIZH01000634.1 GCF_002835825.1 Methanoregula sp.
GAGTAGAACTGCAAGGAGCCGGCGGTGTTTGTAGTACAGGAGGGCGATGCTGTCTTTGTGTTGTGGTGCGGGTGGCGTATCGAGGATGACGCTGCTCTGTGCCCCGTCGTGGACGCAGCTGCCGAACCCGCCCGTGACCGCCGAGATGGACTTCACGATGGCCATCATGTCGTGGATGATCTCGAGTTCGATCTCCTTTGCCCGGGCTAAGGACGCGGACGGGGCGTTCTGTTCGATCTCTTCGGCTGCAGTCGGCGGGATCATGCCGCAGACGGCCTCGGCATGGGCGAGCGCTATCTCGGCCCGGACAATGCAGGAGAACCGGTTCTGTTCGCTCCAGACTGCACGCATCTCCCTGGTGCCGTAGCGCTCCTCGATGGGGTGGACTGCCATGGAGAGAAATGGGATGTACAGGAATATAATAGAATTTGAAAAAGGCGGGGTGGAGGATCCCGTACTTTTTATGGGCCTGTTCAATGGCCAGGATCTCCGTGAGATATCCATTTTATTGCGCCGGCTGGTGCATGGGACAGTCCCCTCTCACTGGCGTTGCGATTCCGCAAGGGAACCATGAGGGGTTGAGGAAATTATCTGGGGCCAAGAGAGCGCTGCCCGATGGAGTGTCCCCGAACGGTCAATTGTTTTTTTTGCTCTGTAGAAAACCTAATCGAAAATCGGTTGTACCGACGACCGAAAGATCTAAGGTACAGCGTCTCCTTCTCTTGATGTGCAGTCAAAGAAACAGGAGACAATAAAGAAATCGGCGAGCCGGAATATCAGGTTTATCCAGGCAGCCATATCTGTTGTAAAGGCAACTCATCTCAACCCATATTCCTGCAAGTACTCGAAGAAAACTTATACTCAGCACCAACTGCTTGTCCTTGTTCTCTTCAGAGATTTTCGGAATCAGCATTATCGGGAATTCATGGAAGATGTTGGGGACATGGAAACTGTTCAGGAAGTCCTTGGGCTCTCGGTAATCCCACATTTCACGACGCTCCAGAAATTCCTTTGCCGGATAAAATCTCTCTATCTCCGGTTAACCTTCAGGAAAACCGTGAACCTGTTCTACTCTGCTGACGATGTAATCCCCATCACTGCACTTGACTCATCGGGTTTCACCAGCGGTTATTGTAGCCACTACTTCTCTGAACGAACCGGTAAAATCCGAAAACATTTCCTTAAATCCTCTATCTCGG
>NZ_PIZH01000635.1 GCF_002835825.1 Methanoregula sp.
GGGCCCATGTGGGGCAGGAACCGGAAGCAGCCCCCATCGAGGAGCAGGGGCTTGGCTTGAAGAGCAGCTTCGGCACCGGCAAAGGCAATGATGCGATAACGAGCGCCATCGAGGTTACCTGGAGCAGTACGCCGACTCACTGGAGAAATAACATCTTCCGGATCCTCCTTGAGAACGAATGGGAGCTCACGAAACGCCCGGCCGGGGCGTACCAGTGGCGGCCGATGGGCGGCAAGGACACCGTGCCGGATGCCCACGACGCGTCGAAGCGCCGCCCGCCCGGCATGCTGACCACCGATCTTTCCCTGCGGCTTGATCCTGTCTATGAAAAGATCTCGCGGCATTTCTACGAGCACCCGGAGGAATTCGCAGACGCATTCGCCCGGGCATGGTTCAAGCTGACGCACCGGGACATGGGCCCGCGCTCGCGCTATCTCGGCCCTGATGTCCCGAAGGAAGAGCTCATCTGGCAGGACCCCGTCCCCGCGGTCAATCACAAACTGATCGATGCAAAGGACATCACCGCCCTTAAGAAAAAGATCCTCGCTTCCGGCCTGTCGGTACCGGAGCTGGTCTCGACCGCATGGGCATCGGCCTCCACCTTCCGCGGCTCCGACAAGCGTGGCGGTGCCAACGGCGCCCGCATCCGGCTCGCGCCGCAGAAGGACTGGGAAGCCAGCGAGCCTGCCCGGCTCGCGAAGGTGCTCAAAACCCTGGAGGGCATACAGAGTGACTTCAACAGTAAAGCTGCCGACGGCAGGAAGATCTCGCTGGCCGACCTGATCGTGCTCGCCGGTTGTGCCGGTGTCGAGCAGGCAGCGAAGAACGCCGGTCACAAGGTGAAGGTCCCCTTCACGCCGGGACGCATGGACGCCTCGCAGGAGCAGACGGATGTGGACTCCTTCGCCGTCCTTGAACCGAAGGCAGACGGGTTCCGCAACTACCAGAAAGCCCGCTATTCTGTATCGGCAGAGGAGCTCTTAGTCGATAAAGCGCAGCTCCTGACCCAGACAGCGCCCGACATGACCGTGCTCATTGGCGGCATGCGTGTGCTGGACACCAATCACGGGAATACCCGGCACGGTGATTTCATGAAGGGGCCGGGAGGTCTGGCCACGTCCTTCTTCGCAAACCTCCGCGCCATGTGCACCGAGAGGAAGCCGCTATCGGTAGACAATGAATTGTTGGAGCGCCACGA
>NZ_PIZH01000636.1 GCF_002835825.1 Methanoregula sp.
TTATTGCAGGAAAAATCAAGGGAATATGGAAACCCTTGCTGCTCGCTCTGCTTCATACCCTGGTCAAAAAGAAATGCGACATAGCCAAACCAGAGTATAACCGCGAGAACCGCCACAAGGAACAGCAGTCTCCATCCACTCTTCCATGACCGTGGTATCATAGCGGGCACTCCCAGCACAGGTGAATCTCGCACGGGATGGGAAAAATCCGTCGCTTTGTCAGGAAAGCGTGCGGGGGCTCCGGCTTTCTGAATTTTCATCAGACCCCCCGCACCAAAACAGGCCGCAGAAAGCCGTTCTCGGACGGCAAATTTTCATCAGAATATGTCGGTATTCTGCACCATGAATCCATCCCGGATCTGCATAGGCCTTGTCGGGGTCGGATAACTTTTTAGTGATTCTCCGGGCCCGGCATATGGCCGGCACTGCTTGCGATGCCCTGCAATCACGGCTGATATTTACGAGGGGTAACCTATAGAGAACTGCAGGAGTGCCACACCGGCACCATACCAGTGAACGCCCCGCTAAATTATAGCCAGACCCTGAACATCAGACGGGAAACCTTTTATCGGACCCCCTCCTTCTCTTTGATCGGAACCCGTATGGCCCCGTTCATCCAGAAGACCGGTCCGAAAAGTGCTGTCAGGAACCTGAAAAACCCGTTCCCGGATATCGAAGCGTTCGACTCCGTCGTCAGGTCGCTCATCTTCCAGAACCCGCTCGGCTGCATGTCGTTCCGGAGCCAGCGGAAAAGCCATCCCCCGGTCGAGCGGGTACGGGCGATGTATACCGCGAAGTTCGTGTACCGGAATGCAAAAGGGAAACGGATCGGGGGGAGTATCGAGACCTATAACTCGGTCGACGGCTACCAGTACGGCATCCATGCGGTCCTTGCCAACATGGCAAACGCTGCCGCCCATGGCGGGAGGGCAATCCATGTCCCGGAAGACGACCTCTTTGCCGTTACGCTGAAATGCCATGACCCCGACAGCGGACTGTACTTCCTGAGCCTCGCCCGGGACCGGGTGACGCTCTCCTCGTTTGCAGATGAGAGTATCCTGGCCCGGGTTGAAGCGTGGGCGGACGGGGTGCCGGGACTAAAGTGACCTCCGGTAAATATCCTGACCATGCTTTTTTTACCGTGAAAACAGAATCATCCTGTACGAGAGCCATGACATCGATCGATGAGATCCGGTC
>NZ_PIZH01000637.1 GCF_002835825.1 Methanoregula sp.
CAAGCATCAACGAGGTCGGCGGGCTCATGCAGGCAACGACCCGCGAGGCAACCGATGCTGCTGCTGCAAGCGAGGAGTCGAGCGCTGCAATCGACCAGATCACCAAAGTCGTTGCGAACGTGAACACGATCGTTGATAAAGTGACAAAAGAAGTCTCGAAGTTCCGGTGCTGAACCCAAAAGAGGATGTGCCATGACCAGAGAATCCACGCAAAAAACCCAAGAGAAGATCCCGGCCGAAACCGACACTCCGGCACCGGAAACCGTATCGTCAAAAAATTCCCGTTCGTCCGGCACCCTCCAGGTTGTTGAGTTCCTGCTGGGGAACGAGTACTATGCTATCGATCTCTTCGATGTCAGGGAGGTTGTGGAGTATACCACCATCACGCAGCTTCCCGACACACCCGGGTACATGAAGGGTATCATCGATCTCCGGGGAGAGATAACAACGATCATAGACTTGAAAGAACGCCTCAACATCACGGTAGCGTCCGGGCAGCCGGTCGAGAACAGCCGGATCATCGTGCTTGACGAGAAGATAACAAAAGCCAAGACCGGCATCATGGTTGATGATGTGCTTGCCGTTTCAACGTTCGAGCGCGGAGACATCGATTCAACTTCTGCATCAAGCGCCCGCGAAGATGCCGCCATCCTCGGCATCATCAAGAAGAGGGTAAAGGACAAAGAGCGCGAGCGCAACGAACTGATCATCTGGATCGACATCCGCCATCTCCTGGCAGATATCGGACAGAACTGACCGGCAGGAATGAGAGTCCAGCCGGATGATTAAAAAAACAACAATACAGGTGAAAGAAATGATGAATGATATTATAGACCGATTCAACCGACTCAAGATCGGGAGCAAGATCCTGATCATCTGTCTTGTACTTGTCATCGTGCCAACACTGCTTCTCGGCTCGGTGGCATACATGACGGCAAGCAACGCAATCAACAACCAGCTCGACATGACGCTGAACACACAGGTCAGCGACATCCGTTCGATGACATCGAACTCGTATGACTTGTCGAAGACCAAGCTGGACAGCGATCTCAAGCAGCTTCGTAACCGCCTGACCGCGCTTGGTACCCCATCAGCAACCAATGGCCAGATCTCGTACGGCAATACCGTCATGAACAGTAACTACGAGATTGTTGATGGTAACGAGGCGGATGTCGGCAGTAAGGCGATCATCTT
>NZ_PIZH01000638.1 GCF_002835825.1 Methanoregula sp.
GTCGCGGGGGCCGAGTTTCAGGAAAACCACGCCGATTAAAGAGCCGGCCACCAGCCCCCCGACGTTCTGAAGGGTCAGGGTCAGCGCATCGAGGAACCCGGCAGGATGCCAGACCAGGGCGATGCCGGTGACAACGGCCGGCGGCAGGAGCGCTGCTGCGATGGCGACGCCCGCTATCCCTTCCGGGATCCCCCTGGCAAGGGCGATGATGGTTGCAAGCCCGAGAAGGACTGCCATCACGATATAGACAGAGTTGGCGTCCATGCGGGAGGCAATCTCCGGGGTCATCTCGAGATCGATGAGGTACGAGAGCGGCAGGGTGACGAGTGCTGCAATCGCGATGAGAAGGATGATATAGACTGCAAGAATTTTAACGCAGTCGATGGTCGCGTTCCGGTTCCCGGTGGCGACCGAGATGGCAAGGGCGTAGATGGGGCCAAGCAGCGGGGAGAGGAGCATCGCCCCGATGATGATACCCACGTTGTTTAAGAAGAGCCCGATGAGGGCGACAATGCCGGCGATGGCGGCGAGGATGACCTTGTTCTTGTCAAACGTTGCATAGTCCTCGACTGTTGCGAGGATCTTCTCGACCGGTGTCCGCTCCTCTTTTGGCGCCCGGGCTTTCCATTCTTCTTTGAGTTTCTCAAGATACGGGGAGATGATAAAGTCCGGCGTGGAGACCTCGATGAGCGTATACCGGTCCTCCTCTCCGGCCGCCTCCTTGATCTCCGGGATGAGGCCCAGCCAGAGCGGCGCACCTTTCCCGGCGCGGTTGCTCCCGTTCAGGGTGGCGGATGTCTTTGAGATCATCTCATCAACCATGCCGTCCTGGACATAGAGCGTGTAGCGGATCCATTCTTCGGATTCGACAACGGTGTAGACTATGTCTTTCAGACTCTCTGCAAGAATGTTTGCTTTGGTACGTGGAACGGTGATGATTACTTTCTTCATGGGTGGAATCGCTGGATTGGTATTGTGCAATAGGGGTATTTCAAAGAATAGGTTGTTCTGCCGGGGGCCCGTCCGGGGCAGTCCGCCCTTCCCGGCCCGGCGGGATGGGAAGCGGGTCGCGGTATTTCAGAGACTGGTGATCCCCGCAAGAATGAGGGCGAAGAGGACCAGGTCGTATAT
>NZ_PIZH01000639.1 GCF_002835825.1 Methanoregula sp.
CCGAAGGTGGAGCCCCCAAGAGCGTCAAATCCCCCACAGAAAACAAACAGAGCTCGCCATCTATCCAAACTTGGCACAACAACAAAGAGCTGGAGCCCCCGCATGATCCTCGACTCCCTCACCCTCACCAATTTCAAACGCTTCCGGCACGCCGAGATCCATTTCAAGGACGGCATCACCGGCATCCTCGGCAACAACGGCACGGGCAAATCAAGTTTAGTGACAGCTGTCCTTTTCGCACTCTATGGCGTGAAGGCGACCGGGATCCAAGGCGATTTCATCGTTTCGAGCTTCGCAAGCCCAAAAGACAAGTGCGAAGTCATCCTGGACTTCCGGGTCGGCGGGGACGCGTACAAGATCATCCGGACGTTCAAAAAAGGAAAAGCGGTCTCGCACGACGCAGAGCTCTATAAAAACAACAAGCTGCTCGCAAAGGAGGTCAGTCCGGTCGAAGAATCCGTGAAGCAGGTGCTCGGCATGGGGCCGACCGATTTTAAGAACACCATCTACGCAGCGCAGAAAGACCTCCTCACCCTCCTCGACAATACCCCGGCGAAACGAAAGGAATGGTTCCTCCGGGCGCTCGGCATCGACTACCTGAGCAGCGAGAGCCAGAAGATCTTAAAAGAGCAGATCGATGCAAAGGACAAGGACCTCCAGAGAAAGGAGGGCGAGCTTGCAGCGCTTGCCGGCCGGCAGAGCGAGGAGGAGCTTGTCAAACTCGAAGCAATGGCGGAGGGGTTCAAAGCCGCCATCAGAGAGCACGAGAAGCAGAAGAGTGCTCTCGCGCAGCAGAGGATGGCCATCGATGCGAAGCAAAAAGTCCTTGCCGACAAGAAACTCGCGTACACAACGCTCCTCCAGCAGCAGCAGGCAACAAAACAGGAACTGGAAGAAGAAACCGTCCGGGCCGGGAAGATCGAGGCCGCCCTTGCGATGCTTGCAGACGAGGAGGCAGAGTACCAGAAGATCGAGA
>NZ_PIZH01000640.1 GCF_002835825.1 Methanoregula sp.
GATTTGGCTGATATTTTTGCAGGATTTTTAAAAAAAATTGTATTCGCTATCTTTATCGTGTAATTTCTCAGTGCAGAAAAATCCGCACCTCCCCCGTTACAGCCCGCCCTCCGGCTTCGGCATCTTGGGCAGCAGGTAACGGAAGTGCCAGCAGATGAGACCAATGATGACACTGACCAGCACAGAGAACCACCCGAACTCGCCCAGCATTGCACCACCCGCCACGGTTGTTGCAGTAAGGATAGGGAAAAAGTGCTGGATGAAATAATTGTCAACGCCATGGAGGATCACGGCCGGCCAGATGCTGCCGGACCGGAGCCGGATCCAGGCAAAGAGCGTGGAGCCGCCGATCATGGCAAGGAAGAACACGACCATCGAGTACACGAGCCCGCCCGATCCCTGGTATCCCCCGGCGAGCATGACCGGCACATGCCAGCAGAACCAGATGAACGCCGAGATGACGGCAAGCGTAGTAAAGTCCGCAAACCTGCCAAGCTCCGGGACAAGAAGGCCCCGCCACCCCAGTTCCTCGCCCGTTGCCGAGACAATGTTTGAGCAGATTGCGATCAGGACCGCTTCAAGCGCTGGCAGGGCGAGCATGGCTGCTGCCTTCTCCGGCAAGAATGGTGCGATCCCGGTAATCCACCCGGTCCCGAACATCACGAGCCCGTACGCGATGGGGATGAGGGCTGCAAGGAGCCACCAGCGAAGACTGCCGATCGTAAACCCGAAGCCGTCCAGGTTCCGCTGGAAATACAGCCGGGTCGCGATCGCGGCAACCGCCGGGCACCACATCAGGAGAAAGACCGAGTGCCGGAGGAGGCCGGAGTCCACCGCGAACTGCGGCTTTGCCATGATCAAATACCAGAAGATTGACGAGAGCGCGAACGTGAGGACGAGGTACGCACAGACAACCCGTTTCGGGTCTGTTGTCAAAGGGGTATGGGCCGGTTCAGCCATATACCTGAATGTGTGAAGGATCATTATATAATATCGGGAATATGGTGCGAAACGATGAGGCGTACGTGCGCAGGAACGACAATGAACTCCCTGATGCTTGTTTCCTCATTGTTTTTTCTTCATTGGCGTTCGTGGTTTCCGGATTGTCAAGAAAATATACGAATGGATGTTCCCTGTGAGATCCGGGTATGCCTTGCGGGAAACCGGAAGGTACCTGGGGGGAGGGCAGGGAAT
>NZ_PIZH01000641.1 GCF_002835825.1 Methanoregula sp.
GGAACAACCAGGCTGTTGCGTACCGGGGCCTGAACAATTACCAGGGGGCTCTTGTTGCAAGTGAAAAGGCAATCGCACTCGATCCCGGATATTCCACCTCGCTCAATATCAGGGGCTGGGCGCTGAACGGGCTGGGAAGGTATGGCGAGGCGCTCGAACCGCTGAACCTTGCCATTGCAAAACACGACGATTTCACCGATGCGTGGGTGAACAAGGCAACCGCCTTAAACGGCCTGAAGCAGTATGGTGATGCACTTCTGGCTGCTGACAAGGCAGTGGAACTTGGTCCGGAGAATGCCAGTGCCTGGCTCATCAAGGCAACCATCCTGGAGAACACAGGAAAAACCGCTGAAGCGCAGCAGGCATACGCAAAAGCAAAGGAACTGGATCCGACCCTCGTGAAAAAGACTCCCCTGCCTGCGTTTATCGTCTGTGCAGGAGTAGGCTTTACCATTGCGGCATTCGGTTTCCGGAAGTTAAGGAATTAAGTTCCGGAATAAAAAAACCGGTTATTTTTTCATTACTTCATCAAGCTGGGCCCTGCCATAGACATATGCCGGCATTCCCGAGAGAAGGAACGTCACCCGCAGTGCCTCTTCAACCTCTTCCTTTGTAATACCGAGGTTTGCCGCACCGGCCAGCTGGGCATGGACGGCATGCTGGTCACGCAGGGCTGCCGCAATTGCGATCGCAATAAGTTTCTTTGTCTGCTTGGAGAGCGCCCCGTCATCCCAGATGTGCTGCTCGAACCTCATCACGAGATCGAACATTTCCGGTTCTTTCGTTGTCAGCTCCCGGAAGAACTTGGGGACCTTCCCGATCTTCTTCTCAAGATCTTTGAGGTCTTTTTCCTTTGCTGCTGTTTTTTTGGCCATACCCTCTCACTCCTTTTCGAGCTGCATCGGTTCGCCGCAGCAGACAAGCTCGCCGCCGCCGACTTCTTTCACAACCACGACATTTCCGCAGATGTCACAGCGGAACACCTGTCCCTCTTTTGACACATTCACCATAGAACCCGCCACATTCTGGATCAACGGGCACCTGCCGGGGAATTCCGGTTCCGGTGCACCGATCCGCGCCTCTCTGTTCTCACGTCGGTACAAAAGGAAAAAATGCCGGTAGGTAAATTACTGGAAGCTCTTTCCGCGTTTCGGCGGATGCTTTACATCTTCCGGTGTCTTGACAT
>NZ_PIZH01000642.1 GCF_002835825.1 Methanoregula sp.
CCCTCTCCTTCTGCGTGGGCATGATGAACGTCCGGCCCATGTACCGGTTCTTCATAAGGCACTCGACATAGGGGATTTTCGACTGCTCCGCGTACCCGATGGCATATGCCGTCCCGGAGTCGGGCAGTGCCCCCACTGTATCGGCCTCCACGGGCGCCTCCTCGTGGAGCTTCGCTCCGATCCTCCGGCGCACGTCATACACCAGCACCCCGTCGATGACCGAATCGGCCCGGGCAAAGTAGATGAACTCGAAGATGCAGTGGGCGCACCGGCCGGCAACCGCGATCTGCGTGTAGTGGATCCCGTCCGCATCGAGACGAATGAGTTCGCCGGGCTTCACATCGCGGATGAAGGTTGCCGCCAGCGCGTCTATCGCCACGCTCTCGGACGCGACCATATACCCGTTCGCGGTCTTTCCGATGCAGAACGGCTTGATCCCGAGCGGGTCGCGGAAGGCGTAGATGATCCCATCGATCAGCATCACGACCGAGTACGAGCCCTGCATCTTCCTCATGCAGACGTGGACCGCGTCCTCCACGATCCCCGTCCTGCCGATCTCGTCCATGAGGATCCTGGCAATGATCTCAGTATCGGTGGTGGTTGTGAAGATCTGGCCGGTCTTCTCGTACTCTGCCCGGATTTCGGCGATGTTCACGAGGTTGCCGTTGTGGGCGATGGAGATGTAGTGGTCCTGGAACCGGAAGTTGAGCGGCTGTATGTTCTCGGGAAGGTTTGAGCCCGTGGTCGGGTACCGGACATGGCCGATACCGGCATTGCCCTTGAGATCGGATAAAACAGGAGGAGAAAAGACATCGGCAACAAGCCCGCTTCCTTTGAACTTGTGGAGGCTTTTACCGTCAAATGTGGAGATCCCTGCGCTCTCCTGCCCCCGGTGCTGGAGAGCGTACAGGGCATAATAGAGTTGGATGGATACCCCGCCAGCATCGACGATGCCAACGATTCCGCACATGGTTCAACTCTTAATGCGTCGGTACTTTGGGTCGTTTGGTGGTCCACTTGTAGCTGGCCAGTTTTGCGCTCCTGCCAAAACCACAGGCAGAGCAGACTTTCTTCTGGGCATGGTACGAGATCTTACCGCAGCGCCGGCAGGCGATGTGGGTCTTCTTGTTCATCTTGCCCATTGATGGAGTGCCTTTTGACATGTTCTTTCACCTATATTTGTT
>NZ_PIZH01000643.1 GCF_002835825.1 Methanoregula sp.
TCCTTTTCTCGCTTGTCACCGCGAACCTGGTGGTAGCCTGGGCGTTCTGTCTGCGGGCGGACGCGATTACCCGGTGCTCCGGTGGACGGGGGACCCCGGCGATCCTGTATTCGGGTGTCGTTCTCGATACTATCCTGATCTTCTGGTTCACCTGCGCCTCCGATTCCAACGTTGCCCGGGCAAGCCTCTCGGCACTCGTGATCGCCCCCGGCATGGCTTTCATGGGATACCTTGCGATACGGTCTGCCGGGAATGAGAACCGGTTCATCAACGGGTCGTTTTTCGTCGCCCTGTCCGGGATCGCCTCCCTCTATGTCATCCGCTGCATCTACTGGGCGTTCCTTCCCCCCGAGAGCATCTTCTCGGCCGATGACTTCAACAGCATCTTCTTCGTGGCAATCGTAGCAGGAGAGATCCTCGGGGGCGTCCTGTTCCTGATGCTGAACATGGTCCGGGAACAGGGTGAAGTTGCCGAAAGCGAGGAGAGGTACCGTATCCTTTCGGAGAACCTGCCGGACTTCATCGTTGTCCATGACGGGACATCCATCCTCTACGCAAACCCGGCTGCCGTACGGTTCACGGGGATCTCCCTTGAAGCCCTGGCGGGACAGCCCATAACCACCTTCATTGCACCGGAGAGCCGGGCGAAAAGCGGGCAGATGATCCAAACGATCCTCGCCACGTCCGCACCGGCAAAACCGCACGAGATCCTCATCGCCGGGCCGGATGGCAGGACCTATACCTGTATCGTGCAGAGCGTGCCGGTCCGGTATGGGCGGGGCCCGGCCATCATGAGCGTCCTGACCGACATCACGGAGCGCAAACAGATCGAAGAGGCGCTCCGTACGGTCAACCGGAAGCTCAACCTCCTGTCCGGCATAACCCGGCATGATATCAAGAACCAGCTGATGGCCCTCTCGGCATATCTCGAAATTTCCAGAACCTCCCTTGAGGATCCCGTACAATGCGTCAGATTCATTGAGAAAGCCATGGAGGTTGCCCGGACAATCGAGAACCAGATCAGTTTCACCAAGGATTATGAGGGTCTGGGAGTAAAGGCGCCGGTATGGCAGGATGTTGATGCCCTGATGAAGAAGATCCTGCCCCGGCTCCCGGTCCGAAATATCCGGATCGACTGCAGCAACCCGGGGCTGGAAGTCTTTGCCGACCCGCTCTTAGAG
>NZ_PIZH01000644.1 GCF_002835825.1 Methanoregula sp.
CCTGCATGCACTGGCCGGATGCACATTTGCCGGTCCGGCAATCTCCGGTCCTGAACATGTCGTAGCATTTCTGGCCTACCATCTCTTGTGGTACCTTTCCGGCCATAGTTGCCGATGCCTTGTTGGCATAAAGGATGCTGTAATCCTTGTTGATGATGAATGCCGGGACCGGGATGGCATCGAGGTGCCCGACCACCGCGTTGATGGTGTTGTTGAGCCCCTGGATCATGGCGGCGTACCCGCCCTGGAACTTAGCGGCATCGCCGCGGGAGGTCAGTTTCCCGTGAACAGCGTCCTGGCTGATTCCCGTGATCTCGTTGCTGAACAACTGGATGTTGTTGACTACACCGGTGAACGCGTCTGAGACCTCGCCGATCTCATCACCTCCGGTCACCATACGCTCGTTCTTGTCGATCTCCATTGCCGCGCCGGCAAAGTCCCCGACCATGACCTTACGGCCAAGTTCCACAAGATCGCCCATCCTCCGTGCAATCGTATTGCCGAACCGGATGGCGATGAAGGCACCTGCGCCAATGCTGATTAACAGGATGATGATGATCGCGTTGCGCAGGTTGTCGACCGGGCCGCTGAAATCTGCCGGGTTGACACGGGCAATGATGATGTAGTCGAGTGGTGCAAAATACGTGTAATACGCTTCCGCGTTCTTGCCTTCCCAGACATAACTAATCTTCCTGCTGCTGTCCTTTACCGAGTTCTTGTTGGCGATGATCTCTTTTGAAAAGTCTGTATCCGGGGTAGTGCCCTGTACTGCCGCAGAAGGATGAATGAGTACAACACCGTTGCTGTTCATAATATACAGGTACCCGTTTTCGCCAATCTTTGTGCCAAGGATCTCCTGCTTCAGCGGACCGTACACAGAATCCTCAGGAACGCCTACGAACAGGATGCCGATGGTATCGCCTCCGGAGTTCCGGATGGGTTCATAGGCTACGACCATCTTCTTGCCAACCACATCGGCCATGCCATAATAGGTCTGGCCTTTGTTGATGACAGCATCGTACACTGCATCCGAGACCGTGGTTCCAATAGCGCGCTTGCCGTCAGCACCGATGACGTTTGTCGAAACGCGGGTTGCGGTGTTGCCGGTCTTGACGAAGATGGTGGCCTTACTGCCAACATCCGCTTCGATACCATCAACAATCGCGAAATTATTGTTCA
>NZ_PIZH01000645.1 GCF_002835825.1 Methanoregula sp.
GCTCGATATCACCCTTCCCGCAACGGATCTGACACCCGGTCGCTCTGCTGCAATCATCGCAGCGATCCGGTACCATTTCCGGCACCGGGCGGACGAGGTGCAGCGGGATATGAAACTTACCCAGCGGGTCGGGCTCCGGGAGATCCGGCTCACGCTTGCGGTCTGTATTCCCTCATTCATCGGCATTGCCATATGTTCGCAGTTCAAGGGAAATCCACTCACCGAGGTGGTGGAGAACGTTCTCATCATCTTCTGCTGGGTGACCATCTGGCAACCATTCCAGTCGCTGGTGTTTGACCGCTGGACCCAGTCTGAGACTGCAAAGGTTTACCGGACTATTGCAGAGATGGAGATCAGCGTACGACCGGTCTAACTTTTTTTCTCTGGCCATCAAGAAGGTGAAACGCAGAAGTCTCATTTACACGGGTAAATCCCGAAGGTTTACCGGCCTGATCTCATCTGGATTCCATCATATGAGAATCGATCATGGTAAACGATTCGTGAACGGTAACGTCTGCATCAGGGGTATGGAGGGATTCTGGTCATTTGCAAAAGGACGATTGATGAAATATCACGGCGTGAATCTCAAAAAAAATTCCCGCTTTTCCTCAAAAGAATTGGAGTTCAGATCCCATCACCGTCAGCACGATCTGTATGATGATTTCGTGAAATGTATCTCTTGAGTATTCCCGTATGGCTTTTTATTCAGTCATCACCATTTTTGGGAATTTTTCCGGAATTTTTTCCGGCATCGATCGATCCACCATCAGGATTTTTCCGGCGCACCGGATCCGCTCGCTTCATGTATGCCCGCACGAAACCGTGTACCACGAACCGGTTCCGCATGCGTGACCGGAATTATCCGGAGAGGAGCAGCAGGGAATGAAACAGTACGGTCTGGCAATAGCAGCAGTCGCGGCCGTTGTGCTCGTTGTCGCGGTGTTCGCGTGGGGGATTCCGGGGAGTGCCGGCTTGCAGGGCAGATCAGATACCTCAGCTAGCCTGCAGGTTCCGGCCCTGTCACCGCAGCCTTCCGCAACTCCCGCTGCAGAACCCGTGACCCGGACCTATGCGTATGTACTTCGCGGGGAGAACGGCACGGTCCGGCTGGACCTTGACCCGGGCCTGTACAACCGGCTCGCTGCCGGCGCCCCCCCGGCCGTGTGCACCACGCCCGTG
>NZ_PIZH01000646.1 GCF_002835825.1 Methanoregula sp.
AAACTGTGGTGCTCGACCTCGGCACGCTTCGAACCACGGAACTCGATCTCCCAGATGACTTCCCCGGCCTTTTTGAGATCATCGCGCTCGAGTGCCGGGATCAGGTCCATTAAGAACAGGTACGCCTTGAGCTCGCGGTCCCGGTAATCGAGCGTCCTGGCCTTGTTCATCAGAAGATCGAACTCCTGCGTGCCGGCCGAGGAGATCCCGGTCGGCGGGATGACGATATATACGGTCTTTCCCTCGGCAAACGGGTGGTGGTACACAAGCGAGAGTTCATCGCCCATCACCACCATCCCGCCGTATGTGCTGGCCGCAGGGCCGACCCCGGTCTCGAACCCGAACGCGATACTGCCATCCGCGGTCTCCTCGACATAGTTGTGCCCGATGAGGTAGCGCAGCTGGGTGTTGGAGAGCGGGGAGCCCACCGCTTCATTCATGGCAGTAGCAACGGCAATCATCACCGTGCTCGTGGAGCCAAGGCCGACATGCTTGTGTTCATGATCGACGACCTTGATCGTAAAGCCACCGGTATAACCCGTTGCTTTTTTGAAGACCGCCACAAAGTTCTCGATGATTGCCGCGCGGTTGTAATCGACGGTCACCTCTTTTTTCGTGCAGGCGACCTCCGCAGAGCAGTAACACCGGATGGCAAACCCTATCCCGCCGCCACCGGCATCGTTGGGAGCAAACCGGTTCATGTCGAGCACGGTCAGGTGTATCCGGGCCGGTGCCCGGGCAAGGACGGTGCCTTTTGCGGGTTTGAGCTTGAACTTCTTCTTCTCAAGCCCCAGCGTCTTGAGGTTCTTTCCCGGCGGGAAGGTCTGGAACTCATATTCGACAAGGTCGAGGTCGCCCCCGCGTATCTTCATGACTGCCATACGTAACAGTTCCCGTTTGGGGCGCGATGAGAAAAATATTCCCTGCACCAGAACGGGATGCAGGGCCACGTTTCCAGCTATCAGGGTGAGGCAGGACGGTCAAAGAACGGGTTCTTGCCGGTTGCCGACAGGGGAATGGCATAGGCAACGGTACAGGATTTGGTGAAAAGACCAAGGTCAAGCGCGGCTGCCCCGCCAGAGTACATGATGCGGTTGTCCGCGGTGTGCCGTTGTGCGATATTCACTGCCCAGCCGACGCCGCTCCCGAGATCGTTCCGGCGGAGCGCGACGCTCGGCG
>NZ_PIZH01000647.1 GCF_002835825.1 Methanoregula sp.
ACCGAAGGGCGATCAGCATCAGCCCCGTAACCGTGATGATCGTTGCCGCCGCAGTCGGTATCGTCATCTATGCGCTGGACCTCATGTTTTAACCAGACGCCCACTCCTTTTTCAGCACGCGTTTGGTGATGTCCTCGTCCCCGCGGAAATACAGGTTGTCGTGGCCGGCCCATGTGCCGCAGCCACGGAAGACGACCGCAGGCACGCCATTGTTGCTCTCGCCCATAACAAAGTTTGCAAATCCTGCGATCTCGTCGACTACTGCCTCTTCCGTGATCTTGAGCACATGACCAAAGAGATCGGTGTCGCCCCGGAAGTCCCGGATCGCGGTCATGCCGCTCCAGCCGATAGCGTTGCCGGTCTGCCCGCGCCGGAACGAGCGCCCGCAGGTGTCCGTGATGATGATGCCGACGTCCCTTCCACAGACCCGTACGATCTCTTCATGGAGTTCACCGGCAGATTTCATCGGGTCGGGAGGCAGGAAGATCACCATGCCGTCATCGATATTCGACTGGTCGACACCGGCCCGGACACCGATATGCCCGAATGCCATCTCCGACAGGATGAACGGGTGCTCCATAATGATGTCTGTCGAGGCGTCAAGAACGGCCTGCACGAATCGCGGATCCTCACCATTCATCCTCCCGAGCCGTACCGCCCGTTCCGAGGGGGTGATCCCGGAGAGGTTGCGGGTATAGCCCCGCGCTTTCGACCAGATTGTCGAGGCGATGCAGAGGATATCCCCGTCATGTAACGTCACCTTGTCGCAGATCAGGGCGGCAATATCGTCCCCCGCCCGGATAAGCGGCAGACCCCGTATCCCGATGACCCGAATGTCTTCCATAGCACTAAGTGCGATGAGCGGGTGATATAGGGATTTCGAAACATTGTTGCAACTGCGTTTTTTAAAAAGGCACGTGGAATTTCCTCCAAACGCTCGAAATGTATTTATATGCGACAAGGCACAACACGTCATACGCATGTACATCATCGTGCGGTGTCCGGGCGGGTGCAGGTCTTTCACGTACGTTGACAAGTTCCAGAAGTGGAAACTCTGCCCGGTCTGCGGGCACGCGTACGATGTGGCAAAGGCGCCGGCCTACCTGGAAGTCGAGGACCATCACGAAGCCGAGCATATCGTACGGCAGATGGAACGCCATCTCCATACCGCAAAGAAGA
>NZ_PIZH01000648.1 GCF_002835825.1 Methanoregula sp.
GGCCAGGAGGGACCGGTACCGCTCCTCGCTCTCCCGCAGCTCCTCTTCAGCCTGCCGGCGTTCCGTAATGTCCCGGACGATGTTGAGGGTTGCCGGCCGCCCCTCCCAGGAGATAACCGATGTATTGAGCTCCACCCAGAGAACCCTGTTCTCCCGGGTCAGGATACGGAAGGTATAGACATCGGGCAGCCCCTTTTCGCCCTGCAGCCGCCCGATATGGCGATCGATGACGGAAGTCCGGTCGTCGGGATGAATTACCGAAACAATCGGTTTTCCGGTGAGTTCTTCCGGGGCATAGCCGAGCATTCGGGCAAACCGGGAGTTGAAGGAAATGAACCTTCCGTCCTGGGCAATCGTTATGCCATCGTTTGCATGTTCGAAGAGCTGGCGGTACCGATCCTCGCTCTCCCGGAGCGCATGATCTGCCCGGCGGCTGCCGGTCACATCAAGCACCGAGAAGGTCACACCCCGGTTCAGATCGGCAGGATCGAGCGCGGTCAGACTGAGGAGGACATCAATGACCGTACTATCCCTCCGCTTCCAGCGCGTCGCGACCGTTTCGGTTCCTTTCCCGCGGATCTGCCGGTACATCTCCGCCCCGGCATGATCGTATTCTTTCTGAGTCAGGTACAGCATGCGGGTGTCCTGCCCCACCAGCTCTTCGTGGCTGTACCCGGTCATCCGGCACAGGGTGTCGTTTGCTTCCTTTATAACCCGGTTCACGACCATCCCGATGCCGACCGGGGCTACCCGGAAAATACTCCGGATTTTCTCTTCCTGCTGTCTCAGTGCCTTTTCCGATTCGGCAAGCATCTCTACCTGGTCACGGAGTTCCTCTTCGGCAGCGGCAATCTGCTCGTATGATGCCCTCAGCTCGTCGTTCCTGCGCCGCAGCTCCTCTTCCGCCTGCTTGCGATCCGTGATATCGGTTGCGATGTGGATGACGCGGTCCAGCTTCCCCGTTTCATCAAAGACCGGGGTACAGGATACCAGGTACGTTCCCCCGAAGAGCTCAACTTCCATCTCACTCGTTTCATGGTGACAGGAACGGAGCATTGTCTCGAACGGGCAACCCTCCGGAGGTCGGGTTGTACCGGGGCCATGGAAGATCTCCCAGCAGTACTTCCTAATGAGATCTTCCAGGTTTCCCCCCGTCTTTTTCAGGACTGCCTGGTT
>NZ_PIZH01000649.1 GCF_002835825.1 Methanoregula sp.
TACACGTACCGGCCGGGGCTGGTGAACCGGTAACGGTAGGACTGCCCGGGCTCGAGCGGGCCGGATTCAAAAAGAACGTTTTTGTCCGGCTGCACTGGCATATGGACAACCCTGCGGTTGATCCGGGGCTCCTCATTGATCCAGACGACCGTTGTCCCGGCCGTTATGTACAGGTGTTCGGGATTATACGAACGGGCGTTTAACGAGACATACCGGACCCCGCCATCCGGTGCGGTGGTGATCTGCGTTAATTCAGGTTCATCGGCAGGTGCCGGGCTGGTGCACCCGCTGGCGAACAGGAGCGATGCAAGGATCAGAACCAGGAGAACGCGTTGCTGCATACCCGTAAGATGGCGGCCAGACCTGTTATTCCTTTTCCCTGACATAGACGATCCCGTTTGGCTCCCGGTAATCGGTCTTGATCACGATGGTGTTCGAGATACGGTTGAAGACCCTCAGTCTGGTCCCCGGCATGGCAAGCCAGCCGATAAGGCAGTCAAGCACAAGGACGATGATGAGCGGCGGACTTAAGAAAGCCTTTGGCAGTGCCTCGATCGCGGCAGTGCGATAGGAGATCTTCGACCCGTCACGGTTCACGACCCTGAGGTTCATCACCATCTTGCCGATAGACTGGCCCCGGAATCCCTCCATCACCGTCCAGTACAGGAAGATGAGGACCGTCTCGAGCCCGATCGCAGGAATGCCCCAGTGCCGGAAATCCCAGAGAAGCGGCAGATTCCAGATCCCGGCGAAGAGCCCGGTGATGACGTTCCAGAAAAGAATGATGATGATGAAGTCAATGACAAATGCATAGAACCGCACACTCCATCGGGCAAGGTACAGGGTCCTTGCCGGAGCCGGGCCTATGCCGGTCTGCTCTGGTGTGCGCTCATTTTCATGCATCTGCTGAGTATTAACCGGATGCACGCATCAAGGTTATCCTATGGTTGTTTCCGGGGGTGGCGGGGTAAAAAAAATAGCGGGAATAACCTATATCTCCCGTGCAGCGCAGCACTTCCGGAAGAAGAACGGGGCGCGGGTACCTTATGTCCGCTGCTGTATTCACCGAATAGACAGGGTCCCAGAAAGACGTCACATTGGTCGGGTCCTCTAGATACAGGGGAGGCTGGTACCGTCTCCTTGTCCGGAAGATCAATTGCTAGGTCACACGATGTG
>NZ_PIZH01000650.1 GCF_002835825.1 Methanoregula sp.
GGTTGAGGTCCTGGTTTGCCCGCGTGCGTGGGGTTATCGACATCGTGGTTCCTACTTCGAGTGTCTGGACAGCCGTGATCATGACGTCCATGACAACCGTGTGGGAGAGGAACTTCCCAACGATCTAGTTGATCTGGCAGGACTCTAAGAGGAACGCATCGTGCCCGTAATTCGACCGGATCTCGCAGTAGTGGATCTCCGCTTCGTTTGCGGTCAGGGCCGAGACGATCTCCTGCGACTGGTAGGGCGGGTAGAGCCAGTCGGACGAGACCGAAATGACAAGGAACGCCGCCTTTACCCCGGCAAAACCTTTGGTAAGCGAGCCGTCCCTGGTCAGGTCGAAGTAATCGATCGCCTTCGTGATGTAGAGGTACGAGTTTGCATCGAACCTTTTCGTGAACGTGTCGCCCTGGTGGTGGAGGTAGCTCTCGATCTTAAAATCCGTCGAGAAGTCAAATCCCCGCCGGTCCTTGCCCTGCAATGCCCTGCCGAACTTCTCGTGCATGGACTCATTCGAGAGGTAAGTGATGTGACCTACCATCCGTGCGAGCGCAAGGCCGTGGCTGGGGCTGGCCTTCCCGTAGTAGTCGCCATTGTTCCAGTGGGGATCGGAGATGATCGCTTTCCTGCCCACCTCGTTGAAGGCGATCTGCTGCGGAGTGGAGTAACCGGTTGCCGCAATCACGACAGCCTTCTTCATGGCATCGGGGAAATCGACCGTCCACTGGAGCACCTGCATGCCCCCCATCGAGCCGCCCACGACCGCGTAGAGCTGGCTGATCTTCAGGTAGTCAATCAGGAGTTTCTGGGCACTCACCATGTCCCGGATCGTGATGACCGGGAACTTTGCCCCCCAGGGCTTCCCGGTTGCCGGGTTGGTGGACGCCGGGCCGGTCGAGCCTTTGCAGCCTCCGAGAACATTCGAGCAGATGATAAAGTACCGGTCGGTATCGAGTGCCTTGCCGGGACCGATGACCGCATCCCACCAGCCGGGTTTGGTATCCCCTTCATGGAACCCGGCAACATGGGCATCGCCGGAGAGTGCGTGGCAGATGAGGATCGCATTGCTCTTCTCGCGATTGAGTTTCCCGTAGGTCTCATACGCAAGCGTAAGCGAGGGTAGGGTCTCCCCGCTCTCCAGTACAAGCGGTGCCGGATGGTGATAGGTCCGGGT
>NZ_PIZH01000651.1 GCF_002835825.1 Methanoregula sp.
TACTTATTTAAATTCTCGAAGGTCATCCGACCGGAAGGTCGACTAGCGTCTCCCTGCAGCTTGTCGAGGTCTTCGACCCCGCCAATCCAGAGAGAAGAGAAGAACACACCGGTGTTCTTCGAATTAACTTAATTGAGAATTTTTCGCAGATTTCTATCTTTAAGGATTTTTTGCTCTGTTGAACACCTGCGACCAGATTCAACAAAATGCTCCCGTCAGCCAAATATCACAGTTCACCCACATCCATGCTCTTTTCTCCATTGCCGTATACAGTAGTATAGATGCTAAACGATCTATCTCCGGTCGATGGTGACGTCCCCGCTGAAGAGATCATGGACACCCTCACCCGGCTCTTCAACAAGGCCGCGGCCATTGAACGCGAACCCGTTGACACCGGTGACGGCATCCTCCTGTATACTTCGGAGGTCCACCTGATCGACATGGCCGGACGTTTCCCGGAAGAAAGCCTGTCCTCCCTTGCGGTGCGTCTCGGCATCACGAAGGGAGCCATCTCCCAGACGGCAAAGAAACTGGAAGAGAAAGGGTACCTTGAACGGGTTAACCGGGAAGGAAACAACAAGACAGTCCTCATCAGCCTCACCCGTGCCGGCAGGAGGGCGTATGACTGGCACCGGGCATACCATGCGATCGTAAACGAACGGATCGCACGGGAAATTGGTGGGATGAACCCGGATGCCCGGATACCTATCTACCGGCTCCTGCGGCAGCTGGAGAATGTCTTCGATGACTGCCCAAAGACCCGGTGCAGGATAACCGAAACTCTCCAGAAAGAAGACCGTGCACCTGTGTAAGTGACCGCTCTGATATTCAGGGAATATTTAATAGTTTAGATGCTATACTATTTCACACAAACCAGTGTGGGAGAACACCATGACTTCATTGCCCGTCACCTTCAGCCCCATCACGGAACAGGACAGAAAGCCCGTCATCGATCTCTTCAATTACTATATCGGGAACAGCTTTGCCGCCTACCCCGAACAGAACGTCCCCTATGAATTCCTCACACCGTTCCTTGAGGCATGCAAGAATTATCCGTCCGCAGTTCCCCTGCTGGATTACTGCACAGTTGCCCGTTTTTTCATGCTGCGGCCCCATAACCCACAGCCCGCCTTCGCGCAAACGCCCGGGGGCACCGTCATGCTCGCACCCGG
>NZ_PIZH01000652.1 GCF_002835825.1 Methanoregula sp.
TTTGTAGGCCATGTTCAGGACCCCACGATATCGCTTACGAATTTCCCGGCGTTGAATGGCTCGGTGTCGGCAAACGGGGTTTTGGCGATCGCGGCGTCGGCATCGATGATCTGATTCGGGACGCCTAAAACGAGGGTTTTCTTTTTGCCGAAGTCCCGGACCATGAACCGCTGGCCATCCTCGACAATGTAAGAGACCGTGAACCTCCGGCCGCGCTCATCGCAGGGGTCGCAGGGTCCTCTATGCAGGCACATATACCCGTTCTGCGAGATGCAGCCGCAGTACCGGTGCGGGCAAGGTTTATCAAATTGCGATGCAGAGTAGTTATCGGCAGTCGTTGTTCCCGTGCTTTGGACGGCTGGGACACTGCTGCCAATGTTTTTACTTTTTGCTGTTGTTTCCATTCTCATCCACCTTTTTCTGTTCGACGATTACGATACGGCCGATCTCGACCGCGAAGTCAACAATCCCGCCACGTTCGGCGCGGAGCTGGTCCACGATCTGGCGGGGCATTTGGATTGCGGAGGTCATGCAGGATCACGGTCCAGAGGCTGCTACTTTGTTGCCCCCAACATTTACCGTGACGGGGCCCAGGGATGGTTCCGACAGGGAGCTGCGGTTTGCCCGGTTCTCATTGCACCGAATCTCGATGTATAACTCCTCGATCCCTTTGTTCACGACGTCTGCTTTCTGCCTGCCGTGCTGGAGAATGTATTTGAATTTCTCCTTGTACTCGGCTTTTACAATGCGGGCATCACACTTTTCCAGGTTCACCCGCTTGTTATCAACAATGATATAGTCCGACATTGTCTGACACAATACAACGTTGTCAGGCAAACTATTTAAAATTGTCTGTATTTGTCCGACATATTCCGACTTTCAACCGTCGTAAAAATGTATAAATACGTCAGGAGAAAGTAGATAGGTAGGTGAGTGGGTGTGACAAAAGCGGACAACGTTGAGGAGTCTGACGATCGTGTGACAGTCCGGTACTCCGACGAAATCCGGAAAAAAGCCCAAGCTGAGAAAGAACGACGCGGACTTCCAAACGTATCAACGGTATATCAGGAAGCCATGAAGTTTTATTTTGATAATAAAGATAATCCATCATATATGACGCAGGACCAGATGGACGCGAAAATCGAGGAGAAACTGAATTCATTATTGAAGGA
>NZ_PIZH01000653.1 GCF_002835825.1 Methanoregula sp.
CCCGTAGATATGGATCGTGCCCTCATGGAAGCAGGCTGCAAGCAGGGTGCCATCCGGTGCTGCAGAGCATGCGGTGAGCTGGCGGCTGTAGAGCGGGAGTGAAAGGAATGGTTCGGCACTGCCCGGGTCATAACACCGGAGCTGGTGATCGGTCCCCCCGAGGACGAACAAGTTCCCTGATTCAGCAACAGCGCTGCAGGTAACCCTTCCCGAGTGGCCAACAAACAAGCGCACCCGTTTGGCGGATGCAGGGTCCCAGAGGACGGCACCTCCCTTTTCATGGATGACAAGGCAGGACCCCCCATCGTTGTGGAATACAACAGAGCGAACCGCGCTCTCCGGTCCCTGCAGGACCACTGGCGGGCTTCCGCTGCCCGGGTACGCGATCGTGACCGTGCCGTCCGCGTGCCCGATGGCCGCCTGCTCCCCGGCCATCGCGATACAGGTGACGGGTGCCAGGTGGAGGGGGACGGTGTGCAGCGCATGGCCATCGCGCGGGTCGAGGATGTGCAGGCATCCGCTTTCGTCCCCGAGAAGGACCGTGCGTTTCTCCGGCAAGAAGGCAAGAGCCCGGGCAGGGCTGGTGCCCTCCCGGGTCCAGCGGGGGGCGCCATCATCTGCTGAGAAGCATCGGGTCCTGCCATCTTCCGATATTGCGATGATCTGCGATGGGTTCCCGATAAAGGCGAGGGCCCGGATAGGCCCATCCCCTGCAGCAATCTCGACTGCCACGCCGGCCGCGGTTATGCGCCAGACCGTGATCCGGCCATCGCAGGAAGCAGCGGCAAGGAGAGAGCCGTCCGGTGCGAATGCAAGCCGGACCGTCCGCCCCGCGGCCCCGCCGGCACCGGCCTGCTCTCTTTGGAGCGGGAGCGGATATGACCAACGGTCCGGAAGCGTTCGGATGAGTTCCTCAAAGACCGGACGTTCATCAGCAGGAGGCGCAAACCCCGCGGCCTCCAGTGCCGTGAGTGCAGAAACGGCAAGGGGTGGCGGGGCGAGCAAAGCAAGGAGCCAGAGATCGTGATGCCGTGCATCCTGCAGGAAGCCCTCTATGACAACCTCCCACTCATTATATGTCCACCGGGCAGCGTTTTTCGTGACCGGTGTCCCGGTCAGGGCTGCTGCAAGGATCCCCGTGGTGCTATTCTTCCATGCAGCGGTACAGGCA
>NZ_PIZH01000654.1 GCF_002835825.1 Methanoregula sp.
GGCACCTGCTCGATGCGGTTTGAAGGCGCAGGCATGGAAGGCATGAGCGGGATGACCATGGACTGCTCGGCATCCGCTTCAGGCGAGGCATCTTCAAACCCCAACGAGGTCGCTTCCGATGTCCAGTTCAGGTTCGTCACGATCGAGCCGGTCAGCGTTCCTGCCGGCACCTACCCGACTGCATCCAAGTATGCGGTGACCACCCAGGGCGAGACCCTGTACTACTGGACTGCCCCGGGCGTCCCGACTTTTGTCAAGTACTCGATGAAGACCGATGAGGGCGAGGTCATTACCGAGCTCAACGGCTGGGGATAATCCCGCCTCTTTTTTTCGTTCTTACCCAAGATTCCGCCACGTTTTTGACGAGGCCGCACCGTGCAGTACTTCCGGGGCGATCTGGCTCTCGAACGCCCGGACATACGGTGAATACCGGTGCGTTTCATACGCCTGCTGGTCCCGCCAGACCGACGTTATCAGGAAGAGACCCCCGGTTTCTGTTGATTCCGCGGTAAGATAGATAATGCAGCCGTCTTCCTTGCGGGACGAAACGAGCAGCTCATGGGCGATGACCCGCATCCGATCGATGAATGCGGGCCTGACACGGATGGTCAGCGTGACGATATGTGCCAGGGGTGCGATGGTCGGCATCACAAGAATCTCCAGCGAACACCGCCCCGGCCATGGAGACCGGGTCCTGGGGGGGGTGTCCGGTATACCGGGCATAGGTTCAGCCGGATAATAAAGATGAGGGATCGCGAGGAGGAACCGTGGCGACCCGGGCGATCGATATCCATGAACAGAGGGGGGTTACTGCTGCGGGACGTAGCGTACCCAGAGGAGCCCGCCATCCATCACCTCGTGGCTTTTCAGCCGGAGGGGCACCTGCAACCCGCGGATCCCGGCCTTCTCCGGGTCGAAGACGGTTGGATCGGGGCGACCACCGGCAAGGAACGGGTGAATCAGCACGCTCACCTCGGTGACAAGGCCGGTCGCGAGCATCACGCTGTTGAGCGTGCCGCCGCTGTCAACCCGCACGGTTGCGACCCCGTGCTGTACCTGCAACGCTTCCATGGCTGCCAGCATATCGATCCGGTCCCTTCCGGCTATGATCGTTTTGATCTTCCGATCTGCAAGGAAGTCAAGGTACTCCTGCGGCGTGGATTCCGAAC
>NZ_PIZH01000655.1 GCF_002835825.1 Methanoregula sp.
CATGCTGCGGGCAGCCCGGTGCGAACGAGAGCAGTACGAGAACGATTCCAAGGCCGATGATGCCGGGCAGGGATTGCCCGGTGCGTACTTCTGCTGTCATGCGTACGGATTGCGAGAGGCGATGATAAAAAATGTTCTCTGTGGGAAAATTTTCCTGCAGGAATTTCCAACCGGGTTTTTCCGGGTGGAGACCGGAGGTAGTGTACCCGGAGAACGTGAAATGGTTTCATGAATTGAATCCATAATTCTATAATAATCACATAAAAATTCAATGACTTTTCTCTTTCGATACCTGAAGCGGTGAAACGAATGAAACAGCAACAGGTACCGGCAATGATTACTCTCTCGCTGCCTGCCTGTCCTGCCTGCATTGCTCTTTGTGTTTCCCCGTCAGCATCCGATCCCGGCCTTCAGGATCAGGAATCACCTCAATCAATCACTTCTCCGCAGACAACAGATCCGGATCCGCTCAAACCCTGCGCCTCGAACGAAGCATAGCGCGCGAACGAGGAGGGGCTCGCCACACGGCTGCTGGAGGACGGGGTGAAGGCCGGCGAACGTGCGCTGGGAAGAACGGTGTTTGAGGAAGAGACCGGCAACTTCTGGATGATCCTGGATACCCGCCCGTACATGCGGGCACGGTTCGCGCTCGCGTGTCAGCTCCACGCCCGGGGCATGCGCCGGGAAGCAATCGGGCACTTCTCCGAACTCCTCCGGCTCAACCCCAACGACAACCAGGGAGTACGATACGAACTTGCCACCTGCCTGATCGAAGAAGGGGATGATGATGCGCTGGCCGGGCTTCTCCGCCAATACGAGCGGGATGGATCGGCGGTCTGGCACTATTCGCGTGCCCTGCTCCGGTTCCGGCTCGAAGGGGAGAGCCCGGCCGCTGAAGCAGCCCTGCACGAAGCAATCGAAGAGAACCCGTTTGTCCCGAACTACCTTCTGGAGAAGAAGAAGCTCCCCTCCCGCATGCCGGAGTACATGAGCAGGGGCGAACGATCGGAGGCTGTGGTCTATGCCGCCGACAACATGCATGCATGGAAACTGGCGCCCGGCGCGCTTGCATGGCTTGAGAAGAAGATCAAAACGCACCGGAAATCAAAAGCAAAATGAACTAAAAAAACTGCTCTGTAGAAAACCTCGACCAGAACAAATTGTAAGAG
>NZ_PIZH01000656.1 GCF_002835825.1 Methanoregula sp.
GTATACGGGGGTTTCTGTTTGATTATTATCCATAGATTCGGTTACCTCAATTCTCGAGAAAATAAATAAATACATATCCATTCCCCGAAAGGGAAAGATCCAATAATCGCTTTGTACGGTGTCCTACTTTTGAGGAGTCTTTTTCTTTTCCTCGGATTTCTCCGGCTCTGCCGGGGCTGCACCGCCACAGGTACCCCCGCCGCCACAGCATCCGCCACTCTTGTTCATCGATTCCTTAATCGCCGAGAAAAATCCTTTCTTCTTCTTTCCTTCTGCCATGATAATTCACCTCAACTGATTCCTTAATTCATACTTCGATACCTTGCATGGTGCCGACCGATATTTAATGGTGAGCAATACGGTAATGTACCGGTGTTCCACAAGCAAATCGCCGGCAAAAACCGGTTCATTTCTGCCCGTGGGATTCATCATATTCGTTGTTCTCACGCACCTTTTTGTCCAAATGTTGCATCGATCCACCGGATCATCTCATCCCGCACCCTGTGGAATCCTGCCCGGACTTCCTCATCGGACCCTTTGAATGCCGAAGGGTCCGTAAAGCTCTGGTGGATTACCTCCTGTGCTCCCGGGAAGAACGGGCAGGCTTTTTGTGCAGAATCACAGACCGTGACGACCGTTTCAATCCCTTTACCAAAGAACTCGTCAATGAGTTTCGACCGGTGCCCGGAAATATCGATCCCGATCTCTTTCATGACTTCAATGGCCATCGGGTGAACACGGGTTACTTCTGTCCCGGCACTGAATGCTTCGTACCGGTCGCCGTACTTTACGTTCATGTAACCTTCCGCCATCTGGGAGCGGGCGGAGTTGTGGGTGCAGATGAACAGGACCTTCTTTTTCATGGATTCTCCAGCCTTGGTCTCGGAATTTTTCCATTTTCCGTCAGGCGATTGTTGCTTTTGCTTTTTCCTGTTGCAGGATCCGGTCCCTCCGCCGTAACGACAGCCACACAATCGCAAGCATGACAGGTATCTCGATGAGAGGGCCGACCACGGTGGAGACTGCGACCATCGGCATAGATGCGAAGGCTGTCAGTGCGATTGCAATGGCCAGCTCAAAGTTCCTGCCGGTGCAGTGGAATCCCATCGTCGCTGCATCCTCGTAGTTATACCCCATACGCCGGGTCGTGTAGTAGACGAGGTGGAAT
>NZ_PIZH01000657.1 GCF_002835825.1 Methanoregula sp.
CTTATCAAGATCATCACACCTGGCTGGGGGACCTCGGGATACTACTCCGAGTCGATGCTCGAACGCGATGCACCGGCAGTCTACCAGGCCGGCACGCAGATGTTCCTGGACCACCCTACTGCAGCGGACGAGAAAGCCCGCCCGGAACGCAGCCTGACCACTCTGGCCGGGTTCATCACCGAAGGGGGAAAGTTCCTGAAGACCGGTCCGCAGGGCCCGGGGGTCTATGCCAAAGCCCAGATCCTCTCGCCCTACCGCGGATTCCTGAACGAAGTCGCCCAGATCATCGGGGTATCCCACCGTGCGCTCGGAAAGGGGACTCCGGGATCGGCCGAAGGACGCCAGGGCAAGATCATCGAATCGCTGACGAAATGCTTCAGCGTCGATTTCGTCACGCTCCCGGGCAGGGGCGGGGCCATCGTACCGATGCTCGAAGCATACCGCAAGAACTCCGAATCGCTTATCGAACATGAACCGCCCGCAGACGATGAACTGAACGAAGACACCAACGAGGAAATCATGGCAGGAAACGACAAGGAAACCGTCATCACGGTAGAATCGCTCCGCAAGACACATCCCGCGCTCATCACCGAGATCAGGGAATCCATCATGCAGGAGATCCAGACCTCCGAATCTGCAAAGCAGAAGGAGGCTGAGCACAAGCAGGTCCTGAAAGAGAACCAGGACATGAAGATCGAGCTCGACCGGCTCCGCGAGGCCCAGGTCATCCAGGAAGCCGGCAAGATCGTCGCCAAGGCGCTGGAAAAGTCCGCGCTGCCGGCGATCACCAAGGCCCGTCTCATCGAGACCGTCCCGAAGCTCGCCCGCATGAAAGACGGCAAGTTTGACGAGGCCGCGTTCACCGAGGCCGTAACTACCGCCATCAAGACCGAGACCGATTATGTGGCCAAACTCACCGAGTCCGGCAAGGTCAAGGGCATGGGCGGGTCCGGTGGATCCGGCACACCCTCAGATGGCACCAAGCTCAAGGAAGCCTTCAAGCAGCAGTACCTCCGTGAGGGGCTGACTGTTGAACAGGCAGAACTCAAGGCAACGATCGCCGCCGCAGGAGGCAGGTAACCATGTCACAGGCAGAGAAATACAAACCCGGATGGAAGCGGTCAGTGGTCTGCACGTATCCGACCACCCCGGCCGTCAACAACCC
>NZ_PIZH01000658.1 GCF_002835825.1 Methanoregula sp.
GTATAAGGGGAAGAGTCTAAATGAACCCGGAGTTCGGCAGGATGCTAGGGTACGTAAGGGAGGGGGTTGAGGGGAAGAAGAAGGGGACCGAGTTTGTCGTGCCCGAAGATGTCCGGACCATGCAGGGGGTCTGGCAGCGGGCGGATCTCGATTACAGCCCGGTGCGCCACGAGCTCCGGTTCATCCGGTGGGACGGCGAGGTGAGGAACGGGTACCTGACCATCAACGGCATCCCCGGCAGCCGCCGTGTTGTTATTGCCCTCCTCGATATCACCGAGAATGTCCGGGCAGAGAAAGCCGTGCAGGAAGCGAACCGGAAACTGAACGTCCTCAACAGCATCACCCGCCACGATATCCTGAACCAGCTCACGGTGCTGAAAGGCAATCTCGAACTGGAGAGGGAACAAGTGACCGGTCCCCGTGATGCGGCAGTGCTCGAGAAGGAGCTTGCGGCAGCAGAGGCAATCCAGTCGCTCATCACCTTCACACGGGACTACCAGGATATCGGCAGCGAGCCTCCGGTCTGGCAGGCCCTCCGCGACACTCTTGTCCGGTCCTGCCAGGGCCTGCGCCTCGAGCCGGTCACGCTGGATGTGGAGACAGAGGGCGTCGAGGTCTTTGCCGATCATCAGCTTGCAAGGGTCTTTGCAATCCTGATCCGGAATGCCATCGTTCACGGGGAGAAGACCACCAGGATCCGTATCTACTGCCAGGAGTCGTTCGAGGAGCTGCACATCATCTGCGAGGACGACGGCATCGGCATCCCGCCCGAAGCCAAGGACCGGATCTTCACCCGTGACTTCTCCCTCAAAAGCGGCCTTGACCTCTACCTTGCAAAGGAGATCCTCTCCATTACCGGGATCGGGATCCGGGAGACCGGACGGTACGGTGAGGGTGCCGAGTTCGAGATCCGGGTGCCAAAAGGCGGGTACCGCTTTACTCAAAAAGAGAGCCCCGGGAAAAGACCGTGAGCGCGGGGCGCTCCTTCCTCTTCCCCGCCACACCTTCCGGTACAAAACCTCCTGCCGTCCTGCAACGGACGGGAAAGAGATGGGCGTCACAGTCGGGTTCCGCCAGGCCGTTGCGGGGGACGGCATCGTTGCCGGTGCCGAACCGCACCGTGCAGAAGCGTCTCGTTCCCTCGGCCCCGCACCGCAGGAAGGGG
>NZ_PIZH01000659.1 GCF_002835825.1 Methanoregula sp.
CCAATGGCGCGGAACCCGACTGTCACTCCGGTCATCTTTGAGATCTTCAAAGACCTCTCCTCGTTGCGCTCTTGCCCGAGAACTTCGGTGTAGATGTCGTGGGCGATTGCCCCTGCCGCGGAGATGATCAGGCCGGCGACCGTTCCCAGGATCGTTGCAAAGGCGATCGAGGCGATGACCGCAAAGAAGATCTCTCCGCCGAGCTTCTCCGCAAGCAGGGGGGCTGCCAGGTTCTGGTTGGCCGGATCCGTGGTCATGAAGTAATTTGCACCGAGCCCGAGGAAGAGGGTCAGGATGTAAAATACCCCGATAGCAATGATTGCGATAACCGTGGATTTTCGGGCATCTGCCGGGCTCGGGACGGTGAAGTACCGGATCAGGATGTGCGGCAGGGCTGCCGTACCCAGGATCAAAGCCAGGCAGAGCGAGGCGAAGTCCAGCGGGTTCTTGTAGTACATGCCCGGGGACATGAAAGTGCTCCCGCTCACGGTGCCTCCCTTGGGGAGGACAACTGCCGGGTTGTCGATGAAGTGTCCGATAAACTCCACCGGGCCCATGCCCGCGATCACCAGGACTGCAATGGTCAGGGCGAATGCGGCAATAAGGAGCAGGAAGCCCTTGATGAACTGGACATAGGTTGTGGAAACCATGCCTGCAGTAGCAACGATCAGGATGACCACAAGTCCGACAATGATCACACCGGCTTCATAGGGAAGCCCGATCTGGGGCTGAAAAATGGATCCCGCTCCTACCATCTGCGGGATCAGGTAGAAGACACTGACAACCAGTGCGGAAATTGCTGCCATCATGCGGACCCGTTTGTCCTTGAACTTGCTCATCAGGGCGTCGCCGAAAGTATATTTCCCGATCTTCCGGAGCGGCTCCGCTATGATTAAGAGGGCGATGATCCACCCGGCCAAAAATCCGATGGAATACATGAACCCGTCAAAGCCGAAGAATGCAATCATCCCGGCTATACCCAGGAACGATGCTGCACTCAGGTAATCGCCGGCAAAGGCGACACCGTTCACGAACCATTTGACGTTCCCGCCGGCCGCATAGAAGTGGCTGGCGGTACGCACTCGTTGTGCTGCCCAGAGGGAGATTGCCAGCGTCGCTATGACGATAACACAGAATATCCCGAATGCCAGTGGCTTGAATT
>NZ_PIZH01000660.1 GCF_002835825.1 Methanoregula sp.
GATGATGTTCTTTGTCGCTCTTGCCATGGTCTTCTTCCTGCGGGCCATGAAAGACGATGACCTGAAAAACTGGGCACTCTTTGGTGTCTTCTCGGCACTTGCGTTCTGGTCCCATTTCTATGGGTTCGTCATCATCGCATCGCTCGTTCTCTATGCACTGTATGAGCGGGCGGGCAGGATACAAAAGAGCCTCAGTAACCTCAAACCACTTATTCTGTCGGTCGGTCTCTTCACCCTTCTCTGCCTTCCCCTTATCATTGTGACCGTCCAGCTCTATTTCATCAGGACTTCGGGAGCTCCCACCTACGGGATCCAGGGCCCCAATCTTGTCTTTGAGACCTTCTTCCAGCTCTCGGGCTTCTCTCTTCCCGCCATGGCCCTGATGCTCATCCTCTTCATCGCTGGCATCGTCTCCGCGTTCATGACGGACCGGAACAAAGGAGTCTTCCTTGTATCAATCACCGCCCTGACCTTTATCATCAGCATCATCCTCTCGTACCGCATCCCGATGCAGCCCCGGTATCTCATCTTCCTTGCCATTATCTACTTCATCGGGATCGCCCTTGCGTACAGGCCCCTGTGCACCCTTGCCGGCAACCGGGGCGTCGTGTACGGGTTCATGGCGGTCATGGTGGTTCTGAGCCTCCCTGCGCTTCCCGGGTATTACTCTGACTATTCCAAAGAGGACTGGCGGGGCGTATCCGCAAGCCTTGCCGATGTCACCGCGCCGGGGGATTTCGTGGTCGTGATGCCGGGGTACATTCTCCAGCCACTCAACTACTACTACTCCAACGCCACCGACCAGACGTTCGAGTTCGGCTTCTCCAGTGCCGCGGAACTTGAAGGGCTCTCTCTACGGAACACGCAGAATGCAACAATCTGGTATGTGGTGACCGGCGACATCATGTCCGCCGATCCGAGCGGCGGAGCGGTAGCATGGCTCGAGGAGCACACCGCGCCGCACATGCAGGCGAGCAACATCTTCATCTTCTCATCCATCTGAACGATTCCGGACCCGAATGCCCATGTACGACCTTACCGTCATCATCCCGACCTTCAATGAGGAGGCAAACATCCGCAACATCGTCCTTGCCGTGGACGCGGTCTTCCGTGAGCACTCCCTCAACGGGCAGGTCCTTGTCATCGATGACAATTCAT
>NZ_PIZH01000661.1 GCF_002835825.1 Methanoregula sp.
ACCGCGTCCTTCGGATGTCCGGAAAAATAATGTAGCCCAATCTTTTTTTAGAGACAAACCGCACCCCGGGTCCGGTCTCTCACGGAAATGTGAAGGGAGATCCCTCTGTCAGGTCGTAATGGGGACAGAAGTCATCTGCGAAAAATAAGTACGGGAAAAAATTTTAGTGCCCGTGCTTCCCGAGGAAGTACACGCCGGCACAGATTAAACAGATCGAGAATGCCATTGCCAGCATATCAATGGATGTGGTAAATTCCATGGATAGGATCCGCTGGAAGAACGTCACGATCAGCACCATGATGATGACTTTGATGATCTTGTTTTTCAGGTCATCAAGGTTCTCGGTATCAAGAATGCTCCCGAATCCCCCCTCGACCCGTGCAATGTCGATCTCGGAGATGAAGAGTTCGTAAATACCGAACGTGAAGATGATGAGGACGAGCCTGATCAGGTAAAAGTCCGCTGCCCCGATGATTCCTACCAGGATCTGTTCGTAGGTGGGTGGATGCCCGGTATTCTGAATGAGGGAGGTCCACACACGCTTTCCCAATCCCGGAGCTGGCCCCGGTAACGATGATTACGGGATTTTTTTCCATAGTTACATCGCCTGATCCTGAAAATTACAGATTACGCACCTTGGCTACTTCCTGTGCAATAACGTCAGAAAGTTTGTCGATCATGTCCTGTCGTTCGGCTGTCGGAATGTCGGGCAATTCGATCCCCCACGGTTCAAAATCGCAGACTTTGTAGGCTGGAACAATTTTATCCGGTTTGAATCCCGCTTTCCTGAGCGACTTGACGTCGCAGAGCTCGGGACACCCCGGTACCGCAATGATCGCCCGGGCATTTTTCAGGCGATCCAACTGCCAGTCGATCCCGGCCTGGATAGAAGCAGGGCAGATCCAGTCACATGTTCCCTTCGCTTTTTCATATAATACCTGATGGACCGCACCTGCGGAGATCTGGCCGTGGACACACATGCCGGAGCAGGATACCAGGATTACTTTTGATTCACTCTTGTTATCGTTACACGCGCTCATTTTCAACTCTCAAAACGCGTTATTTGTTGCGAAGCCTCTTAAATCGTGCTGGTTTTGCCACTTATTTACCAGATTCGGGGCCCGGAAAGGCTGCCGGAATGCGAACATGTACTATCC
>NZ_PIZH01000662.1 GCF_002835825.1 Methanoregula sp.
CACTTCCGCTGACTGCCGTTCCGTACGACATCTTCAACCACCCCGTCCTAATCCGTGGTCAGAGGGAGGGTGGGAAGGGTACTAGCATTACCGCACTCCTCCGACAGCGCGTGCCCGCTGCAACCAAGACGTCGGAGAAGATCCCCGTGGTTACGTTCGAAGAATTCCAGAAACTCGACCTGCGGACGGGAAAAGTCCTGTCTGCAGAGCCCGTGCCGAAGTCGAACAAACTCTTAAAACTGATGGTGGACATCGGTACGGAGAAGCGCCAGATCGTTGCCGGCATGCAGCAGTTCTACACGCCCGGGGAGATTGTCGGGAAGGATGTCGTTGTTGTCACGAACCTGGCGCCCGCAAAGATCTTCGGTGTCGAGAGCAACGGCATGGTGCTTGCGGCGGGCGATGCGGCATCCCTCCTCGTGCCGCTGAAGCCGGTGGAACCGGGCACGAAGATCCGGTAACCGATTCTCAGTTTTCTGTTTTATCAGAAGAGGAGTTGACTGTGCCGGGCTGGTCTCCCGGCACAGCGGTATGGAACAATGACGGAACCGTCCCGTGTGCAAAGGACGGTTCTCTTAGAGTGCTGGTGTGAGCGAGGAATCGCGGTGGCGCCGGAGTATGGTTGTCGTGCGCCAGTTCTCGCTCGGTGCAATTTCCCGGATCCATCCCATCACGGGCATCCTGCAGGGTCGTGCAGGGATACTGGTGCGGGATTCTTCCCGGGCATTCTGGTGTGCGGGAGGAAGGTGCGTGCCCGGGGCCGGGATTTCTGGTGAGGTCATGGCATAGTCTCCTGGCTCGTAGCTGCAGGACACTGGTGGGTGCCATGCAGGCAGCAAGCCGCTGGTGGTCTGTACTATCCGGGCCTGCACGACAGGACGCATCGGAGCGGGTGCCGGGGAAAGTGTGCCGGCACTCGTTCTTCTGCGGGCTTCAGATGCGGGTCTCTCCGGATACGAGTGCTTCTTTGCCTGTATGGGGCAAACGAAACACTCTGATCAGAACATCGGGTGCTGCTGCACATATATTAGTAAAATAGCGAAGGTGCGCTGATCAAACCGCGCGGTTATATCAAAGAACGCGAAGATCGGGCCGCTGATTCCTCGGATCCTGCCGGGCATCCGGGTCACCGGGCCGGGCTGTTTCATTACCAG
>NZ_PIZH01000663.1 GCF_002835825.1 Methanoregula sp.
AATTGTCCGGGCTTTTTTCAGGTGTATCGCTTGTTGCCATGGTTCTTGTTCCTCATCCCTTACTGGCAGGAAATTATTGGGACATGGTTTATGAGTCTCTTTACGGATTTGCCGGATCCGCTGACACACCGGTTGTCCGCGTGATACGTATTTCCCGTTCATGCCTTGAAATGCATTTCGCTTCCCCAATCGGGGAGGCTGGGTGTTCCTGATCAGGGAAAACCGGTCCTGAAAGCATCCGTCCCGAAAACGACACTGCCCGGGGGGGCTGTGCCGGGTAGGATAGTGCCCTCAATACACCTGCTTCCACGGCACAACTCCCCGCAATCCCCCGCGGGGATCCACAACATCCCCGGCATACCGCGGGATTATATGACAATGGCAATGCATCACCGTTTGCCCGGCAATCTCGCCGACATTAAACCCGATGTTATAGCCGCCCGGAGAAAAATCCCGGTCAAGGAATTCCCTGCATTCAGACACAAGAGCAATTGTGGCCTCCTTCTCCTCCTGCGTCATCGAGAAAAAATCCGGCGTATGGCGGAAGGGAATGACAAGAATGTGGCCCCGGCTGGCCGGGTATTTGTCCCACCGGGCAAAACAGAGATCGTTTGCTCTTACTATCTCCTCTGCGGGCGGGTTGCAGAACGGGCACGCCTCCGGCTCCATGCCTCAATATCCGTACTTTTATCAGATATTCGTGATCCTGTGCCGGTTTGCCGGCCGGGGTTACCACAACGGTTGCCGGGGGAAGTTACTGCATGATTGAAACATCATGACGGGATAATCTCCCGCAGGCACTGTACCAGTTTTTTATTCTCTTCCGGAAGACGGACGGCCAGCCGGAAATAGGAGTTTTCTCCGGGAAAACGGTCGGAGATATCCTTGATGAAGATGGATTTCTTTACAAGAAGATCGTTGACCAGGGTTTCCGGGGGATACCGTCCCGGGAAAGCTCGATGACAAGGAAATTTGCCTCCGACGGACAGACCCGGCGGACGAACGGGAGTCCGGATAACCGGGCAGCAAATGCTGTACGATCTTCCCTGGTTGAACGAAATGACTCCTCCAGGGCATCGCGCTGCTTGAGGATGATCTCGAGGAAAAATTCCGCAATGCTGTTGCAGTTCCATATGGGGAGATTATTTTTTAC
>NZ_PIZH01000664.1 GCF_002835825.1 Methanoregula sp.
CCGACGGAAGATCACGCCAAGAACTGGCCGACCCGGGGGTGAGGGGATCTGCGGCGGTCCGGAGGTCACGCTCGCTTCCCGCTCCAATCCCGACAGCAGGGTCTGAGAAGATAGCATCGTGGTGCTTTGCGAGAAGAGCTTCGGGATTCATCACCTCACCAATCCGTATCTCGCTCTCCGGCAGCCGGCTCGCCCACGGGATCTCGCTCACCAGCCCGTTATCGAAAACGATCAACTTCGTCCCCGTGGTGAGGTTGACGGCAAAGACCCACCGGACGGCATTGCCGGTTGCATCCAGATCCGAACCCTGAATATAGTAAACGGGGGTCCCCCCAACCTGATTCCTTTCCGAACCAGGGAGATAATCGACAGATTCGACAAAGGCTGTATGCATACTTGTATATGTCTTTTCAGGGTGGTACTCGATTGCCTGAATCCCGACATTCGTACCATCCGGTTCCTGCGCATTCCCGAAGAAGGGGATGGTGCAGGCAGCGGTGAGGCAGAGTACGGAGAGCAGGATGAGGAGCGGGATAGCAGGGGCTAGGCTACGCATAATCTTCCTTAGTGCCATTTGGATCATGTATCAGATATATATGTTGGTTTTTTCAGGACAAATGCAGACTATTCAGGTTTCTGGCTGCATGGAGGGCTCATCGGAATGTAGTAACATTAATTAACTGGAATTTTTTTTAACAGACGCGCGAAAAGGCCTGTAAAACGGGGAAAAAAAGGAGAATGGGCCCCCTCACGGCACGATCTTCGTGATCGGGATCTCAAGGATGTCCTCTGCCCCGCAAGCTTTCAGTTTCGGGATGAGCCCGTTGACCGCGCTTTTCGGGACCACCGTCTGGATGCTGTAGTAGTCGATGCCGTGGAGCCGGCTCACCGTCGGCTTCTTCATGGCCGGCAGCGCAGAAACGATCCGCTCCATGGAGGCCGTGGGCACGTTCATGGTCAGGAGCACCTTATGCCGCGCATCGATGACCCCGAAGAGGAGCGTCCTTATCTCCTCGATCTCCCTGCGCTTCACCGGATCCGCCCACGCCGCCTTGCTGGCGATGATCGCCGTGTGGGATTCCATGATCTGCCCGATGATCTTCAGGCCGTTCTTCCGGAGCGTCGTCCCCGTCTCGGTCAGATCAACGAC
>NZ_PIZH01000665.1 GCF_002835825.1 Methanoregula sp.
GAGAGGTGTAACAGGGACAGGTAGGCCGTTGCCCGGCATATCGGTGTCCTGAACACTGCACTCCGTGGAAAGAACGTGATGCTGCTTGGGCCGGGGAGGTGGGGGACCACGACTCCCATGCTTGGTGTCCCGGTGCGGTTCGCGGAGATCAGCCATATGACCGTCATTGGTGAGATGGCATCGAAGGAGGCGGGCTTCATGCCGGAACTCTCCTATGGCAGCCACTTCTTCCAGGACATTGTCGAGTCCGGGATCTTTTATGTCGCAATCTTCGATGGGGAGAAAGACGTTGTCTTCAATGCCGGCCGGATCCTCGGGCAGCCAAACGTTCTTGAAGAGATAGCGCCCGGGGGAAACCGGTTCGCCCATATTATCCATATTATCGCGGCATCCGGGACCGAGATCTACTCCGACATTATTACGCAGACGGTCCTGTGCCGGTGATTTCTCGCGCTGCCCGGGCATGGGGGGATTGACACCTGGTTCCCGCGCGGGTTGATACAGCCGTTTCATATGCCAAGCGCCGCCTGAGGGCGATGCCTGTTTCCATCTGCTGCAGAACTATGCTGCGGGCCGGCAGGATTATTGATCAGGTAAGCCCTGCTTTTGGTATTCTCAGGAAAGTAGCCCGATCACATTGAACATAAGAAAAATTTAAATAAATAGGAAGGCAACTTCCTACTAACAAAAGTCGAACAGAGAAAGACCCTACAGCAGACCGGAAGGTGGATCCATCCGGCACCAGGCACGATCTCCCGGACTTATCATCCGGCATTGTGCTCATGAAAGTGCGGAGTGAAATCCGGCTCTCCGGTTTTCCACGAATGGTCTGCACGAATGACAATGTAAAAAGATAACCTGGTGAAAAGAATGGCATTAGATTCTGGAGCAACAGCATGGATCCTTGCCTCAACGGCGCTTGTCATGCTCATGACGCCGGCGGTAGGATTCTTCTATGGGGGGCTTGTTCGCAGGAAAAACCTGATCTCCATGATCACCCTGTCGTTCGTCGCCTTTGCACTGGTCAGTATCCAGTGGGTAGTGATCGGGTACTCGTTAGCGTTTGGATCCGATGTAGGCGGGTTCATTGGCAACCTTGAGTACCTTGGACTGAACAACGTCACCATGGACCCCGGACCGTTCAGCGA
>NZ_PIZH01000666.1 GCF_002835825.1 Methanoregula sp.
GTCAAGACTGCCGGCGGGGACGAGGATCTCCTTGATCTTTCCCGCCCGCTCGCCATGCATCTTCCCCCGGAGGATCGTCAGGATGTTCTGGATGTCCCACCGCCTGAGATACGACTGGGTGAACTGCTTGAGGTTGCCCGGCGTGATCTTCTGGATCTTCTGGTACTCCTTGGCAAGGTTCCACGAAAGGGCAACCTCGATAAGGTCGATACCCCTGAACGTGGTCCCGAGTTCGTCGATCTCCTGCTTGTACTCGGTCTCTCCGATAATTCGGGTGATCTCGGAGATACTCATGTTGAGCATCCGCATGTATTCTTCACGAGGAAGGAGTTTGGCCTTCCGTACCCGCATCCTGGTACATACGTAGATATACGGTGCTGAGATACCTCTCATCCCAACCATTCGTACCCCTCCTTATCCGAACAGGATGTCCGACGCATCTTTCAACCCGGATTCCCAGACCTTTCCAAGGAATGTGCGATAACTGTAGTCAATCTGCAAGGCTGCCCCTTCACCCTCGATGAGGATGCCGCCGTCGATTTCTACCGGGGCTCCGACCTTAAACTTCCCGAACTCCGCCTCGGTGACAAGGGCCTGTGCGGCCGGAAGATCGCGGGCATTGCAGGAGATGGTCCCGCCCGGGATCTCCTTCTTTGCCTCGGTGAGGAGCTTTTTTAACGCATCCTTGTGGAAACTTGCGGGGAGTGCGGCAATCTCTGTTCTCGTCGCCTCGTAGACCCGGTCAAGGAGCTCCTTTTTCGTGTTGAGAAGCTCGCGTTTGACGAGCAGGTTCGCAGCCGAGACATCCTGGCTGATGAGGTGTTCGGTCTGTTTCCTGACCTCGTCTTCGGCCATGAGCCTGATGGTCTCGGCCTTCTTTGCCGCAGCGGTAAGGATCTGGTCGGATTCGGCCTTCGCCTCGGCATGGAGGCGTTCTGCCTCGACCGCTGCTCTCTCCCGTATCTCCCGTACGAGCTTGTCAAGGCCGATATGCGCATCCCCGGGGGTATGGATATGGCCGCAATTGGGGCAGACCTCCTGTTTTGTTACCTCTGATCCCATTGTCTGCTCCGGGTAAACAAATAACAACCAGAGCGCAACGACAAGACCGAAGATGACGATGGTTTCCGGACTAACCGAAAAA
>NZ_PIZH01000667.1 GCF_002835825.1 Methanoregula sp.
GATCGAGATTGTCAATAAATTCGAAAAAGTTGTCTATGCGGCGCTGATGATCCTGCTCATGGCAGTCCTCGTCTTTGCCATCTTCGATCTCGGGTATATCCTGTACCTGTCCCTGTTCGATATCTCGCCCTGGCTGCTCGATTCGCATGAGATGATCCTTGTTCTCGGTGCATTCCTGCTCGTCCTCATTGGCGTCGAGCTTCTCGACACCATCAAGGCATATTTCCGGGAGAATGTTATCCATGTCGAGATCGTTGTCCTTCTTGCCGTCATTGCCGTTGCTCGGAAGGTGATCCTTCTCGACCCTACCGGTATGACCGGGTTCGAATACGGGTTCGAGCTGATGGGGATAGGCGTCATCGTCGTCGGCTTGGCTGCAGGGTATTATCTCATTAAAAGGGCCGGTCTCACTGCAGGTTCGGGCAAGATTGGCGACAAGAATGACTGACCAGGCCGGAATACCGGTCCGAATCATTCACCTCCCTATGTGAAAAGCTCCCGTATGGCATCTCATGGAATAAAACAGCGGTTGTTGCCGGATTCCCGGGTAATGATGTTCTGCATCCGGGCTGAATTCAGAAGAAACCTGCACGGTTCATCATGCTGACGGGGAATGTTTTCGTTATCGGGATTCTCACTCCCCCACGAGTTTTCCTGAAGACCCGGACCCGTTCTCTTTTGGATCCAGGAGATCTCAAAAAAGAAATTTAATCGCGATCGACCGGTCGATTCAATCGTGTCCCCTGCCCGACGCCCATCGGGTTCCAATGGAGGAAAATCTGGGAATAAATCTGTCAGTGTTTCCACGGGAAATCATGGTTTTTTTACTGGTGTGAAAAAGGGGGGTCGGGCAGGGGACAGTATGGATTTTTTACCGGACTCTTTTCATCCACTCAAAAAAAACCCGGAATCCGGTTATGGTTTTGGATGTCACTTCTGCTGGAAAAGATGGTTGCAATGCGGTGTAATGACGCGGCTTTTACGGACCTGAGCAGTAATGCTACATTTGGAAGTTCGCCATGAGTTTTTTTTAACCACCGCGGCTCTCATGGACCGGCCGGCCCCTGCCCGACCCCCCGCAAAAATCGTGAAGTACTGGATTCCGACTATTTACAAAAAAAAACTCTTTCGAAGACCTGTTG
>NZ_PIZH01000668.1 GCF_002835825.1 Methanoregula sp.
TCTCTCTCGTCGCCGTCTCATTAGTCTCGTGTTTTTTCTTTATTGGCACGCCGCCCCCCACCATCTACCCTACCCTTTTCGTCGGCAGCGTCAGATGTGTATACGAGCCAGGTCCACAATTGCGACACCTTCCCGCCGTGCCGTGTAACTCTCCGCGTATTTCTCGCACCACCGGGTTTTTCCCATACCGGGCAGGCCCACGACGCCCACGCGCTCAGCTGTGTTTGTCGGCATTACATCGACCCCGCGAACGTATCCAGGATGTGCTGGACCTCATTCGGGTTACGCTTGATAGCTGCAGACAGCTCCTCTACCGTTATCCCCTTTTGCGCGCCTGCAATCATATCCAATGCCTGGACAATTGCACCCAAGGGAATTTTCGGTTTCTGGCAGGGCGCCGGGGCCTCCTGTGGGGGTTGCAGCGCGGGTGCAGGCAACGCAGCCGGAGGGGGGTTCCTATGCGCAGGGTCCGCATTAATCACCATTCCGGCCGGGGCCTCCATCAAGGGACCGGGCGGATGCTGCTGAGCCGGCCCAGGTCCCCGGCCGGGTCCCGGGCTCTGTGGTCCGGCTCGGATTTGCTGCACTCTGGTCAAGATACCCTCAACCTTTCCAAGCATGGTTACCCCCTGGTCAGCAAGCTTGATGTATTGATCCAAGGAAGAAACCGCCCCCTGAGCTGTTGAAAGCAGATCGGGAGCCTGCGCAACTCCCTGCACCGCGGCCCGACCCGGTTGCGAGGACCCGACCAGGTCCCGCATCCGCACGATCTCCGCTGCTGCGGGATTTCCCATAGACTGAACTTTTACCATGGACTCTCACCCGAGATAATTGCAGTGCGGGCATTTCGCTGCGGTATCCGTATGGCCTGCGATAGCGCCGCATTCCGGGCAGACTACCAAGTCCGGGTCCATCTCTACCGCAGTGCCTCTCCAGTCGTTCCAGATGCCGCATTTGGGGCATTTCCGTTGTCCGTACCGGACTTCAGCACCGCAACCGTCACAGGTGTATTTTTCACCACCAGTCCCGGCAAGGGGTGCAGGGGGTGCACGTTCCGCATCTTGGCGCGACCCTTGGATCTCCCCCATGGCAGGGGCCTTTTGGATTTTTATGGCCTTGGGGCGGCCACCCCCCCTCTTACC
>NZ_PIZH01000669.1 GCF_002835825.1 Methanoregula sp.
TCCGCCGGTTGACCTGTACCGGGAATACCTGGAGGTGAGTGACGACGACCTCATCCAGATCGGCGTCAATTTTCCGCTCCTGATCGTTAAACCGGATGGGACCGAGGTGCTCAGGTCATTCCTTGCCGTGGATTTCGCAACCGGAGCCCTTACGTTTGCCGGGACGGTCCCCCAGGGAGCGAAAGTCCGGTTCTCGAGCTCGTTCGGGTACGAAACCATCGAGAAAGCGATCCGGGATATCCGGGAATTCAGGAATACCTCCCCGAAGGCGGATCTCGCGATTGTATTCTCCTGCATTGCCCGTCACCGTGCTGCAGGAGTCATGGTGAATGACGAGCTGGACACGATCCGGGCGCTCTGGAATGTCCCGGTATTCGGGTTTTTTACCTACGGCGAGATCGGGCATAACCGGAACGGGAACTGTGATTTTTACAACGAGAGCCTTTCGATAGCGCTGCTCTCGGAACAGTCCGGGGATCATGAAAAGCACTGATGACCTGCATTGCCTTATCGGCCCCGTGATCGCGTCCCTGCCCCCGGAACAGCGCGAGGCCGTAGAACGGGCGGTTGCCCGTATCGATCGCGATCTGGCCAGGGCCGAGACAAAATACCAGCGGGCTATCCGGGAGCGGGGGGCGGTCCATGCTCTCCTGAAAAAAACCTCCGGGGATCTCCTTGCCCGGTACCGGACAATTTTTGAATATGCGGGAACGGCAATGGCAGTGATCGAGCAGGGCGGAACGATATCCCTGGTAAATTCCGTCTTTGCCGAGATGACGGGATACCGCCGGGACGAGATCGAGAACCGGATGGATATCCGCACGTTCATCCATGAAAGTTCACGCGGGCAGGCTGTCGATTACCACCGGAGGCGCCGGATGGGCGACCAGTCGGTTCCCTCCCATTATGAGATCAAGATTGTCACGAGGTCCGAAAGGATCATCGACGCCGCCGTAAGCGTGGGGATCTTTCCCGGGACGAACCAGAGCATTTTCGCGTTCTCCGATATCACCGAACAGAAGCGGTCGCGTATTGAGCTGGAGCGGCATGCGGAGCGGGTTAAAGCGATGCTGGCAATCTACCAGATGGTGGATTCCCTCCCCGAGCAGGTTGCCGAGGCGACCCTCGATACCATCATGACC
>NZ_PIZH01000670.1 GCF_002835825.1 Methanoregula sp.
ACTTGAAGGCGATAACGGTAGCCATCAATGCTCTGTATCCCGCATGGCTGAACGAAATGGCTGATGCATTCCAGAAAGAGTGGAAACGTGTACCGGTGCAATTTACCAAAGAGAACCACGACCCGGTCACGGGAGAGGCCATTCTTTTTGTCGATGGGTTACGGATGGATCTCGGGCACAGGCTCTGCAGCATGATAACCAATGACGGCTGCTCTTGCACACTGTCCCATCGGTTCAGTGCCCTTCCAACCGAGACTTCAACCGCGAAACCTGCGGTAATGCCAATAGCCGGGGAACTGTACGCAGGGGAGAAACTGACGCCAAAGACCCGGAGCGGCGCAATGGCGAATCTCACGGCATTGCGAAGTATCCTTGAGGAAAAGGGTTTTTGTGTACTTGCTGATCTGGACACCGGAAATCCTCAAAAATCTGCATGGACGGATTGCGCAAATATCGATGAAGAAGGGCACAGCAAAGGCATCGAACTGCCCTTGGTCCTGGACCGGGAACTTAAACGCATCTGTGACCGGGTAATTGAGCTACTTGATGCCGGATGGCATTCGGTGAGAATTGTGACTGATCATGGGTGGCTCCTCCTGCCGGGAGGACTTCCCAAAACCGATCTTAAACCGGCACTTGCCGAGATTAAGAAAAGCCGTTATGCCCAGATCCGTCCCGATGCAGCCGTCGATTATCCCGTTGTGCCGTGGTCCTGGGACCGTAATGTCCGGATTGCCTTTGCTCCTGGCATTACCTCATTTGAAGATGGGAAGATTTACGCTCATGGCGGGCTCAGTCCGCAGGAAGTTGTAGTTCCGGAGATTATTGTTTCCCGGGAATCACGACAAAGCGGGGGGATTGAGATTGAAGAACCGGCGTGGGCTGGTTTACGATGCAGGGTGAAAGTTGAAGGAGCGGTTGGAAATATTGCGGATATCCGGTTGCAGCCAGCCGATTCCCAAAGCAGTTGTGCATCCGGGGGCAAGCAAATCGATATCGAAGGCAATGTCGCCCTTGTTGTTGTTGATGACAGCCTCGAAGGAAAAACAGCATGGCTGGTTGTTTTGGATGGCAGGAAGAACGTAATATCACAAAGGGAAATCCGGATTGGCGGTGATTGATGTATGGCGGACCTTGATGG
>NZ_PIZH01000671.1 GCF_002835825.1 Methanoregula sp.
CCCGGTATTTCCTCAACGGTATAACGACGGAAAATGGCAGCATTGAGGTCAGGGTTCCGGAATGCCGGGGTCAAGTATTGCCCTGCCCGCCATCCTCGCCCGGAGCCGCAGCCCGTTCACGATAAGCGTTATCCCCCCAAGAACCGCGAGCGTTCCGATGGCCAGGCCAAGGAAGAGTTCCCCGGATCCGGGAACCCAGACGATGAGGACTGCGAGGACGAGCGAGAGAACGCCAAGGATGAGCCGGGTTGCCAGGTCTTCCCGGTCTGCGTTCTCCTTCTTCAGGGCGCCAGCCAGGAGGAATGCGGCACTCCCGAAATTCCAGACGACGATGATGAGGAACACGATCAGGATCCAGAACCGGAGGTCAAAGAACCAGGAAATGATGCCAATTGCAAGGATGATGAGACCGGGGAAAATTCCGGACGGGAACCGGCTCGTATCCGGGTTTTCGAGATATTCCTTCCCCACGATGGCAATTCCCACCCCGATGAGAAGTACCGGGATGGCAACACTTACCAATCCGAAAAAGAGGTCAAGCCCGTCCGAGAGGATCAGGATGCCTGCAAGGATCATGGGAAGGCCGATGATGACCTGCCATTGCCAGGACTGTTTTTGCTCTTTGAGAACCGCTTCGGTGCTCTCCGGGGGGCCGGCCCGCACGAAGTGAATCAGGGTCCCGACCGTTGCTGCGATCATCAGGAGAAGCGGGGCATCGTCAACGAGGTGACGGACCGGGTGGGTTTCGGGATCGTACCGGTCGAGATGCACTTTGTATTCGGTCCGCGTTTCGTGCAGGTGATAGTTTCCTTTCCGGTAGCTGGCGAGGACTCCCGGCGTGGGCAGGTTCAGGGGTGATTTCTTCCATGCCGCGCTGAGTGGTTCCGTTACCGACTCTTTGGGAATTACGACTTCCCATACGCCCTGATGCAGGGGCTCGAGAAACTCATCCAGTGCGTGCAAGCGATGTATCTCCTCTGGTGTGCCGGATCGGCCCGGGGATCGGTACTAACAGATCTGTCCAGCGGGTTATAGACCCTCGGAATGTTCCGGGGCTCCCGGGTTTCCTGTCAGCAGGGTTCCTGATTCAGCCATTCGCGGGAATACGGGTATTCCTTTTTTATCATGAGGAATCAGGAAC
>NZ_PIZH01000672.1 GCF_002835825.1 Methanoregula sp.
GGGATCATCCCGGCCGGGCGGCTGTGGGGAAAGACCCCCTCGGCAACCGACTTGACCTCCTCGACCGTATAGAAGGCGGCGGGGTTGAACTGCCGGATGATGCCGATGACCCGGGGCAGGTCCTGCCGCTTGACGACCGTGAAGATCACCTTGACCGGGCCGGACGCCCCCTGCCCGTCGATCTCCGTCACCCCGTAGTTCTTGGAGCGCAGGCAGGTTGCAAGCCCTTCGGGATCGCTGCGGACAATAGCCCGGACGATGACGAGGCCTATCGAGATCTTCTCTTCTATGACCATCCCCGCATAGGTGCCCGCGGCAAACCCCGCGCCATATGCCACGTAGGAGACGACGTTGGTTAAGTTATTCATCACCTGCCCGATGGCAAGGAGCCAGATGATAACCTCAAAGAACCCGATGAGCGGGGCAAGGTATCGCACCCCTTTCGAGATGAAGATGACCCGGATGGTCCCAAGACTGACATCGCAGATCCGGGCAAGGAAGATGAGGGCCGGCAGGATGACGTACGCATAGACCTCCGGCGGACCGAACGATTCGAGCATACCTATCGGTCAGTAAGGTACCGGATGGAGCGGCTAATAGTTTGCGGTGAGAGATACCCGTTGGGCCCCTGACAGGTGTACAGCAGGAAAAAAGAGAGGATCAGTCGTTATCTGAGACGGTCTGGTTCTGGATCGTGAACTTGTTGGTCCAGGTCCCGGTCTGGGATCCCTCAATGTTGGTGACCTTCACGTCCCACTGGCCGAAGGCGACGTCCTTGTTCCGGACCGGGTTGAGGTCGAGATCGCAGCTGATCCGGCTGCCCGTTGACGAGATTGGAGAGACGCAGGGGATCTCGGCAGTGCCTTTCAGAAGGACCACCTTGACCCCGTCCTTGAAGTTCTGCCCGGTGATGACAAGCCCGCCCTGCTGGCCGATCTCCATCTTGTAAGGCGAGACGCTTGCGATGATGGGGGCGGCGTCGCCGATCGTAAACCCGCGCTGGAGGGTGCCCGACTGCCCGTCGGGGTTGGTCACGACCACGTTGTAACTTCCGATCTCGGAGGTCTTTAAGAGGAAGGTGCAGTCAATCCGGGTCGCGGTCACGCTCACACCGGTCCCGGTGATGGACGGGCTTCCCGGC
>NZ_PIZH01000673.1 GCF_002835825.1 Methanoregula sp.
GGTACAGCCCGGTCGGCACCATTTCGTTCGGGTACCCGGCGGAAAAACCGGAAGCAGATGAAAAGCTCCCCTCGAACGTAACGTGGGTACGGTAACTGCGTTTGCGCGACAATTCATATTCGGGCTGTGTCACGGCCGGACGGGAATGCTATCCGGGGCGGGAACCATGTCCCGTGGCCGGATCGCCCGGCAGTCATCACCGGCCCGTGCACGGTTGAGTATTGCCGGCAGATTCTGACGGTTTTCCCTGCCGTCGGAAATACCGGGGCGTGTGCCCGGGATGCGGAGGATTTTTTCGGAAAATAAAAAAAATCCGGAAAAAAGCGGGGGGGCGGGTGACGCCCGGCCTAACGGCCAAGCGCCCGCAGGAATGCACTTTTATGGTTCTCGGATCCCTGCCTGAGGTTGTTCCGGACCTGCAGGATATCAGGCCGCGTCGTGTTCGCAATCGCGTTATCGAGATCGGCGATATCCCGGATCTCGACTGCAAGCCCCGCTTCGAGCGCACCGGTCTGCGAAACGGCGCCCTCCTGCAGGAATGAATAGTACAGCGACCGGATCACGGGATTGTAATACCCGGCGGAAGCGTTTCCGATCCTGTCCGAAGGCAGCCCGTACCGGTCCATCAGCAGCTGGACTTCATAGATATGCATTGTCTCCGATTCCGCGATGTTTCCGAAGATCGGCATCGGGTACATCCCGGCCCAGCGGATGTACAGGTCGTAGGCCAGCTGCTCCTCTTCCCGCATGAAGAGAATGTCAGAAATTTCCGTTTCGCTCAGCGGGGCGGTATCGGTCATGGGCAGGAGCACCGGGTAATTCCCGCCTGCTCCCGGGCCGGTACCCGTTCCGGTGCCAGCTCCGGATCCACCTGTGCCGGTACCCTGTCCCTGCCCCGGCCCGAATCCGTAAGCATTGCCGGTTCCGGCAGGCTGCACAAGACCGCCCGGCCGGTTGCCAGGACAGCGACAATCACGATCAGAACAACAACGGCTCCACCGACAACGATCAGGGGTTGTCTGTCCACGGCTCCATCACTGATTTTTCCGTAGGGTGATGGGGGGGATAAAGGATGCCCGGGGTAGCGGGTGGACGGCCTGCGAACGAGTTTCGGGTGCAGACCTGATGCGCGACGGGCCAA
>NZ_PIZH01000674.1 GCF_002835825.1 Methanoregula sp.
GCCCACTCCCAGCCGAGCGCCTCGATGATACGGGAGATGGGCTGCCTGATCGTCTTGTCCAGCATCGTCTCCCAGTCCACGAGAAATTCCTTCGGCACCTGGTCCGCGTACTCGAACGCAAGTACATCAGTTTTCGGGTACTTCGCGGTCACGGTCTTGATGTACACCCGTTTCGGCTTGCTGCCTTTGCCGAACTCAGTTTTAAGGTGCACGTTTGCGTACTTCGCTCCCCGGATGTGGGCGTCATCTGTTTCGTAATCATCGAGGGCTTTCCCAATCCCGCCGGGAATCCCGATTTCATCAAGTGAGTACTCCCCTTTCCGGTACTTTTTGATAACGTCCGCAAGGTATGCCTTGACCGCGGGATACCCCTCGCCCCGCAGGATCATCCCCATGACATCGCGCTGGACGACTTTTGTGATCTGCGGGTAATCGGAGCGGCGGATTTCAAAACCGACAATGTCCAGCTCATCGACATCCTTTCCCTCTTTCCAGATGAGCTGCCCGGCATACCGTTTCTTCTTCCCCGCCTGGAAGAACCTGCGGTACACTTTTTCGAACTTGATGGAAAAGAAATGGTTGTCCGCGTTCAGCTCGCGTTTCGCAAACTCGCTGTAGCTCCCGTTCAGCCGTTTCTCAATGGTCCGGGCGGTCTCGATCGTTGCCGGCAGATCACCTTTCGGGAGCGCGATCATGCACGAGTCCGTGTCGCCGTAGATGACATGGTACCCCATCTCCTCGATTACGGTACGGGTATGCTCGATGATCGCCCGGCCGACCGATGTCACGGCCGAACCGATCTCCCGGTCATACAGCCGGAACCGGGTGTAGCCCGAGACCCCGTAATAGGTGTTCATGATCACCTTGAGGACGTTCTGCTGCATGTCGTAGACCACATACTCGGGAGAACCGAACGGGTACCGGTCCCGGGCCCGTTTCTTCTCGTACCGCTCGGTGAGAAGGGCACGGATGATGCTCCGCGTGAGCCCGTCCGGCTCGCGCCGGAACCTGATCCCGTTCGGCGCCCTGAGTTCCCCGGCCGGATCCTTGGTCTCGGGCGAGGCGTTGATGGTCATCATCGCCATCGGGTACAGGCTTTTGAGGTCAAGGACAACGATGTTCTCCCGGACCCCCCTGCTC
>NZ_PIZH01000675.1 GCF_002835825.1 Methanoregula sp.
GTGGATCACCCTGCTCGATCGCACCGGAATCGTTCTGTGGTATACCGCGACAACCCTCAACCTCATCAGCCTCTCGCTTGTCATCCTCTACAACGAGATCCGGAACAGCTGACCGGCAAACGCGCTTTTTTATCGCGCGCGAGGCATCTTCAGTCGCATCGCTATGACTGGATCCGGGGGATCCCTGCACGGTCATCCCGGGCCTAAAAAATTATGGCGGGACAGAGCAGGAGAGTACACTCATCCATTAAAGCAGGAACCCGGCAAGCGATCCTGCACCAACACACTGCTTATTATACTCTGAGAGCAACTATTGTAACACAGTTATCCCAAAGACTGTATGAGAAAAAACCATGTTCGGATCAAATAATTTTGGTGGCAGCAGAGGTCCCAGAAACTTCGGCGGCCCGCGTGAAATGACAAAGTGCACCTGTTCAGACTGCGGAAAAGAATGCGAAGTTCCGTTCAAGCCGACCGAGGGCAGGCCGGTTTACTGCCGTGACTGCCTCCCGAAGCACCGGAAACCCCGGTTCTAATTTCAATCATTTCCTTTTTTTTTGCGATTGCGTTTCATCTCGTTTTCAACCAGCCATCCGCCCTGTACCCCGGAATGTTCACACGGACCTGCCAAGTGAAAGGGACGCAGACGTTTATAGGATCGTATAAATATTACCAGTGAATACAGGATGTATCTGCGGTTTTGGTAAGATGTCCTCCCGGAACGGTCGCGCTTTCGTGGTGTGAAGCGACGCCATCATATTACATGGGACAGGAATGCACGCAGGGGTGAGGGATCGAAAAGGATGGATACGGATACGGTACGCAGTCCGCGAAGGCCGTTCTCGCACTACCTGCTCGTATCGATGATCATCCTCATCGTCGTCATCGCCACGGGCATCACGGCTGTCGATTACCTGCAGGCAAAGCAGCGGTACGAGGAGAATGCAGCAGCGTTGCAGGCCCAGACGGAGAGTAACATCGTCCGCACCATCGAGATCATCGACGCCGGGTTCCGCCTTTTCGATGACAGCCAGAACGAGAAGCTCACCGAAGGGTTTTCAGTATTCATGGCGGAGTACGAGGACGCCGGGCGGGACCCGGCCCGGATGGATCTTGAGCGGACACGGGACAGGATCGG
>NZ_PIZH01000676.1 GCF_002835825.1 Methanoregula sp.
TACTGAGGGTGGGGTGGGAACCCCTCCTTTGATCCAAAAGAGCTGCCCCAGATAATCTGTCACAGGATTGATCACGAAATCAGGAAGACAGATGATCGGACCTCATGGGTTATGGTCCCCCCTGATATAGCCGTATTTTGTTCCTGCAGAACTTTTTCAGACTCAAACCATTGGTACCGGCATCTTCGCTGCTTCGAGTTTCTCCTCGATTTCCCGGATCGTGGAAAGTTTCGCTTTCGTGGATGGCCCAGCTGGCACGGCCTTGCAGCCGGAAGCTTTTGATATGGACTCATTGAATGTCCCGATCTCGCGTGCGATCCGGATTGCATCCTCCTTGTCGAACCCGATCAGGGGCCGGTGGATGGGGACCTCTGATGCGGCATCGGTCAGGACGACCAGATTGTCAAGGGTCTGGCTTGCCACCTGCCCGAGCGATTCTCCCGTGACAATTCCTTTCGCCCCGTTCTGTATTGCATAGGCTGTCGCTACGCGGTACATCCGGCGCTTGCAGAAGATACAGGTATATTTCTCGGTATGTTGTGCCACCAGTTCCTTCTTTGCTTCCGTCAAGTAGGAGTCGCGGATCACGGCTAATCGGATCCCCGGCTGGTACCGTGCCAGCTCCTGGACAACCCGCTCAGCTCGTGCGATCGTTGTCTCGTCCAGGAAGGTATCGAGTGCAACGAAGAGGGGGAGGATCCGGCAGCCCCGCTTCATCATCATCCATGCTGCAACGGGAGAATCAATCCCGCCGGAGACCAGCGCCACGAGCGTGCCTTCGACCCCAAGCGGAAGCCCCCCGACCCCTTTCGTTACGGTATCGTAGAGATAGGCCTGGTCGGTACGGATCTCGACATGGATCTCCTTGTCTGGATTTGCGAGGTTCACCCGGAGGTGAGGGAATTCGTTCCGGAGAAGGTTGCCGTACTCGATTGCCTTGTCATTGGACGTGAACGTGTGCTTCCCGACCCGCTTCATCTTTATGGCAAATGTCTTTGCCCTCTCAATCCCGTGGCGGCGACAATAATCGGGGAGGAATGCTTCGATCTCATCTAGCCGGATGTGTTCGACCTCCGAGAACGATACGATCCCGACTGTCTTCTGACAAAGATTGGGTCCCACGTCCCCGTCCACCA
>NZ_PIZH01000677.1 GCF_002835825.1 Methanoregula sp.
GGTCACGTGCGCGGACCGAAGGCGGTGGACGGGCGGGGCCGACATGGGGATCTGCCGGATGCGCAAGGGCAACGACAGCAGGGGGAAAACCGACACGGGCCTCTTAGAGGAGGGCCCTGCCCTCTCGTGCACGGACCGGACCGTGACGATGAGCGACGAGGAGGGCGTGTCAGTCCGGCGCCGGACCGAGGCATTTACCTGGAGCCGCGAGATCTTCCGGCAGTGGGCGAACGGCGGGGCCTGCTGGCTCGATCATGACCCGAAGGACAGCGATGAGGATGGCGGCGCAGGTTCATTTACAGCATTACAGCACGTTTACAGCAGTTTTACAGCAACTGCTGTAAATCAAAATGGTAAACCCGGTGCGCCCGGTTCCTGCAAAGAAGAAGATTATACAAATAATTCTGTACTAAAGGATGGTCATTTACAGCAAAACCGGAATTATGGAGACGGTCAAAATTCCGGAAAAGATACAGATCAGTGTCTCCATGATTCTGAAAATGCTGTAAATAAAAAACGATCTCTGACCGGAGCGGTTCAAAAGCCGAATCCGGCCCCACCGGTCTCCCCGGTCTCTTACAGCACATGCTGTAAAACTGCTGAAACGAGCCCGGATTCCCCACCCCCTGCTGTAAACAAGGATCCGCCCCGGTCTATCAGGGCCGGTGATTACAAAAAACTCGAGATCCCGGAGCCGAAGACACCGTGCTATGCCTGCGGAAAGAAAGGCTCCCGGTATATTGAAAAATATACCAAAGAGCGCCGGGCCCGGCCCAGGGACCAGCAGGAGGCCCGACGGATCTGCCGCTCATGTTTCAACGAGGCAGTAAAAACGGAACAGACCGCATCGGTCCCGCTGCCCGGGGCCGTGGAGATCTCCCGGTGCAGCCGGGTGACGGCGGATATCGGGAAGTGCTCGGTCTGCGGGGTTGCTAAGGCGGTGTGGCTGGATCGCGAGATGGGCGTGAAGCTCTGCGAGCATTGTTACGGGAGAGGCGTGCGGGATGATGCACGGAAAGTGGATTTAGTATGAGTGGAAAAATTATTCGATTACACCGATTTGTTTCAAAATGCTTCGATAATTCACTCGAATTATATCTTTTTCGTGGTCGTCAATGTAGCTATTATGTGCAACC
>NZ_PIZH01000678.1 GCF_002835825.1 Methanoregula sp.
GGAATACGCCCCGCCCGGGATCGACCTGTCCCCCGCGGGAGCCCTTCAAAAGGATGCCGTTTTTGCACTCCCCGAGTATCTCCTCGTACGTGGCATCCCCGTTTTCGATGAACGTATTGCTCATCCTGACAACCGGCGGCTCGCCCGGCATTGCCCGGGCATGACCCGGAGTCCCGTTCCCGACAGCAGCCAGCGTTTCCCTGCTGTGGAGGAAGGAAGAGAGCACCCCTTTCCGGATAATCTCGGTCCTCGCCACGGCAACCCCTTCGGCATCGAACGGTTCGAACCCGAACTCGGTAAGCGTCGGGTCATCGACAATCGTAAGTGTGTCGCTCCCGATCCGCTCACCGGTCTTCCCGCCGAGAACCGAACTGCCCTGCTGGACAAGGTCCCCCTCGCTCGCATGGCCGACCGCTTCATGGGCGAAAACACCGGCAAGTTCCGGGTCAAGCACCGCATGCATCGTCCCCCCCTTTGCGGCCCGTGCATCAAGAAGTGCAACCGCTGTCGCGGCAGCCTGGCGGCCCTGTTCTTCCTGGCCCCGCAGGTTCAGGCCACGGATGGTGTGTTGGCGCTCGTACCCCATCTGGATCGTGCCGTTCCGTGACGCAACCGCAAGGACAGAGAATCCCGACCGGCAGATCTCGTAGGACAGGTCCGAACCGGAGGAGTCTTCAAAACGGACCTGTTCGATCCGCTCTGCATAGGTTCCCCGGGTATTCACGACCTGCTCGCGCTTTGCGGACCGTTCGATTGCCGCGAGCAGCGAGGTCTTTTCTTCGAGTGATACGTCTCTCGGGTCTTCAACCGGTTCCGGCACAGACAGGGTGCCGCCCGTTGCCGGTGCAAGGTTCACTTCTTCCCCGGTGATTGCTGCAAGGCATGCTGCGGACGCGAGAAGCTCCTCAAATGCGGTTCCCCGCGGCCGGGCATAGTTGGCGAGCAGGAGAATCCCCCAGCCCCTGCTGCACAGGACCCGGATAACCGCCCTGTTGAAAAAAGAGCTTCCGGCAGATTCCACGGTGCCATTATCGATATCGATATGGGTGGATGCCCCGGTTACATGCCAGAAGTCACAGTAACTGATGCCATGCATGGAGTACCCGGCCACGGTCCCTGCTGCGGGGCTGTCAAAG
>NZ_PIZH01000033.1 GCF_002835825.1 Methanoregula sp.
GCCGCGAGGGCACCTGCCACCTGCAAGCGCGTCAAGGGACGACTCAATGTCCGGCCGCACCTGGCCAACCGCGGGCAGTTCCGTGCGGTGATGGTCTCCATCCGCGAAAAGACCCCGAAACCCGGGATGCCCCAGTAACGGTGAGGTGACAGCAGGATGGAACACATCCGGCACGCGTTCAACTGTTTTGCGCAGGACTATGACCGGCAGCGGGAGCATATCATTCCGGATCTCCGGCAGTTTTATGGCACCGCGGTCTGGGCCGCAGAATCCGATAAGCCCGAACCGGAGATCCTCGACATCGGTGCCGGCACCGGCCTCTTCTCTGCGTACCTGCTGGAGAAGTTCCCGGAAGCGCACCTGACGCTCATCGACATTGCCGAGAACATGCTGGAGATGGCACACCAGCGGTTCACCGGCCGGGAGCACACGGAGTATATCGTGCGCGATTACTCCTCGGGGGAACTCGGCGGGCCGTACGATATTGTCTGCTCGGCGCTATCGATCCACCACCTCGAACCGGAAGACAAGCGCCGGCTCTTTGTACGGATCTACACGGCGCTCCGGCCCGGGGGCATGTTTGTCAATGCCGACCAGGCCGACGGTGAGACACCGTACTTCCATGAACGGTACCTGGAGTACTGGAATGATTTTCTGGAGACCGGCCCCATGAGCGCGGAGCAGCATGCCGAAATCCTGAAACGCCGGGACACGCTGGACAAAAACGAGAAGCTCTCCGACCAGCTCGCGTGGCTGAAGGAAGCCGGGTTCCCCGACGTGGACGTGGTGTACCGGAACCGGACATTCATCGTCACCGTTGCCCGGAAAGGCGGGACTCCGTAAGGAACCCGTTCCGGGATCCTGTGTTCAAACCGCAGGACTATGTAGTCCCGCGTAGTATCTCTCATCAGTGATTCCTCATGAGAGTGCCCGCCAGACTCTTTATCATCATTTTCCTCTCGTTCTTCCTGTTGATCGCCACTGCCGCTGCTGCCCCGGCTGCTGCCGGGATCTCGTCCGCTGCAGCCGACACGTCGGGCACTCCCCCTCAGGATGCCGCGGCATATATTGCCGAAGCACAAGGCGCAGTTGCGGAATCGAACTGGACGTTCGTGCTCACTGTCACGACCCGGGGCCTGGCTTGGTACCCGGACAACCCGGACCTTCTCTGCCTCCAGGGCTACACGTTCCGGAAGACGGGGCAGTACCAGAAATCCGTTGACATCATCTCAAAAGCGATTCCCCTGGACCCAAAGGCAGTGCGTTACGCGAACCGGGGGTACGGGTATCTTGCGCTCGGGAACTATTCTGCGGCGCTGAACGATGCGGATACCGGCATCTCCCTGGATGCAAACTATACGGCAAACTATGGCGTGAAAGCATTAGCCCTCAGTGGACTGGGGAGAAACGGTGAGGCGCTTGCTGCCGTTGATACGGCTCTTGGGCAGTCCCCGGAGAGCGCCCATTACTGGCACGTGAAAGGCGCTGTCCTTGCAGCAGGCGGGGACTGTACCGGTGCTCAGTCAGCACTGGAACGCTCGATCGCGATCAACCCGGAGTATGTATTGCCCTGGCCGGGCTTTGGCACTGCAGAGGAGAAACTTGCTGCTGTGAAAACCGGCTGCAACCCCGCTCCTGCCGGGACAACGCCGGTGAAATCCCCGCTCGGGTGGATCGCGGTTGCCGGGGCTGCCGGTGCAGTCATGGCCCTTGGATGGAGAAAGTAATCTTCCACAATCAGTTTTTTTAAAACAGCCAGTAGCGAGGGATGGATTTGAACCATCGATCTACGGGTTATGAGCCCGTCGGGATATCCTGACTACCCTACCTCGCTTCCTATAATCAGGGTTATACTATAGTCTCGGGGCGCTGATATACTTTACTCACTCACTCTCTCCCGTATTGCCCGCAGCCTCCGCTAACATTATATCAGCCTAACGGTATAGTGAATCCATGGATGACGAGCTTGTCCGGATACGGGAGAAGCGCAAGCAGGAGTTGGCCGGAAAAATGCAGGACGCAGGCAGGAGCGGGGTACAGAACGTCGATGAGATGCACTTCCAGCAATTCGTGACCACCAACCAGTTTGCCGTCATCGATTTCTGGGCGGAATGGTGCGGACCCTGCCGGCGGATTGCACCGATCATGGACGAACTCTCCATAGAATTTGCCGGGAAAGTTGCCTTTGGCAAGTGCAATACCGATGATAACCGGCGCCTTGCCATGCAGTTCAACATCGATGCCATCCCGGCGATGATGCTCTTCTCCCGCGGCCAGCTGGTGGACCGGATCATCGGGGCGTATCCCAAGGACGCGATCCGGGAGAAGATCGTCCGCAGGTTCGGGCTCGATTAACCCCGCTTTTTCACGCGGGTCATAACGGCGCAGGAAATGAAAAGGTTTACCCGATCTCAATCCCCACTACTGGGATAATGGGCGAGACGGGAACTCCTTTATCGAAGATCGTCAAGTCCCTCGGGCTCGTATTCGGGGATATCGGGACGAGCCCCATCTACACGATGGGTGCGGTCATGCTCTTCATGATCCCGTCCTCGTTCAACATCTTCGGCCTCCTCTCCCTTGTCACCTGGACGCTCCTTATCGTCATCTCTGTCCAGTACATCTGGCTTGCGATGTCGCTCTCCGATAAGGGTGAGGGCGGGACAATCGTTCTGAAAAATATCGTTGATACGCTTTTGCAGCCCGGCATTGGTGCGTCTGCGGTTTCGGTCCTCACTATCATCGGGATCGCCCTCTTCATCGGCGACGGGGTGATAACCCCGGCGATCAGTATTCTCTCGGCAGTGGAGGGAATTGCCCTGATACCCGGGTTCGAGGAGACCTCCCAGGTCACGCTCCTCCTCATCGCGGCCGCGATTGCCATCGGGCTCTTCCTCTTCCAGAAGCGCGGAACCGATCGCGTTGCCTGGACGTTCGGCCCGGTCATGGTGGTCTGGTTTGCCGCCCTCGCCCTCTCCGGGGCCATCTCCATCATCGCTGCCCCGCAGGTCCTGTATGCCTTAAGCCCGACCTATGCCATTGATTTCATTCTCGACAATGGCTGGGCATCGATGATGGTCATGTCGGCAGTCATCCTCTGTGTCACCGGCGGCGAAGCGCTGTATGCCGACATGGGTCACCTGGGCAGGGAACCGATTGTCAAGGGCTGGGTCGTGGTCTTCCCGGCACTCGTGCTCAGTTATCTGGGGCAGGGGGCGTACGTCATGCAGACGGACAATACCCATAATGTCCTCTTTTCCATGATCAATCACATCAATCCCCTGCTCCTGGTCCCGTTTTTAATCCTCTCCGTCTGCGCCACGGTCATTGCGTCGCAGGCGATGATCTCCGGCATGTTCTCGATCATGTACCAGGGAATGATGAAGAAGATCATCCCCAAGATGAAGATCGAGTACACCTCCCCCGAGCTCCGGTCCCAGATCTATATCGATGCGGTCAACTGGATGCTCCTCTTTGGCGTTCTCCTCGTCATCTTCGAGTTCCGGTCCTCGGAGAACCTCTCGGCCGCGTACGGCCTTGCCGTCTCGGGCTCGATGATGATCTCCGCCATCCTGATGACGATCATCTTCTTCAAGAGGAACCAGAACATCAAGATGCTCATTGCCGGCTCATTGTTCGTCCTCGACGCGATCTTCTTCATCTCCACACTCTTCAAGATCCCCCACGGCGCGTACTGGTCGTTTTTCATCGCCACGATCCCGCTGATCGTCATCGTCACGTTCATCCTCGGCCAGGACAGGCTTCATGCAATCCTCCGCCCGGTCCCGATCGAGGAGTTCCTCCCCAAGTACAAGGAGAGTTACGCGAACCTGCACAAGATCCGCGGCACCGCCCTTTATTTCGTCGGGGATATCCACCGGCTCTCCCCGTACCTCTCCCAGGTCATCTTCAAAAACGAGATCCTGTACGAGAACAACATCCTCGTCTCCATCCAGATCACGGAGAAGCCGTTTGGCATCACCACGGACTTTGATACCGGGATAGCTCCCGGCCTCCATATCTTCCGGGTCACGTGCGGGTACATGGAGATCGTGGACGTAGTGAAGCTGCTGCAGGAGAAGGGCATTGACGAGAAGACGATCTTCTACGGCATCGAGAGCGTGGTCTCCGACACGCTCATCTGGAAGATCTACGGCATCATCAAGAAGAACACCCCGCCGTTCATCCAGTTCTATGCTCTTCCCCCGGAGAAAATCCACGGCGTCGTGACCCGGGTCGTGATGTAAGCCGGGGTGTGTCCGGCGGGTGTACCGGGCAGCAGCCTTCCGTACCGGCCCGGCGCTTTTCGGGCGTGACAGTACAACATTGATGACGGGACACAATCAACAGAGTAACCAGGAACACCGGGTTTTGTGCTATGGACATCGGGCTCGTCATCCAGGGAATCATCGTCGGTCTCATCCTTGCCGTACCGGTCGGGCCGCTGTCCCTCGTCTGCATCCAGCGGACCCTTTCTTCCGGCAGGCTGCACGGCCTTCTCTCCGGGTTTGGCATAACCGCTGGCGATTCCGTGTATGCGGGCATCGCGTTCCTCGGGCTTGCCGCCATCTCCGGTTTTATCCTCTCGTTTGAAGTCCCGCTCAGGATCTTCGCGGGGCTGGTCCTCATTGCAGTCGGGGTGAGGATCATCGGGTTTGTCCCCGACCGCGGTCAGGACAAGACCGGCCAGGGCCGGTATTCAAAGGACTTTTTCTCGATGCTCGCCCTTGCGCTTGCAAACCCGATGACGCTCGTCTTCCTGATGGTGACCCTCCCGGGCTATGGTTTTGTCTTTGGCGGGACCTCGCTCTTCTCGGCAGGCTGGTTTGTCTCAGGATTCATTGCTGGCTCGGCATTGTGGTGGGTTATCCTGTGCGGGGTGGTCGGGTCGTTCCGTGCCCGGCTCACCGAAAGGAACCTGACCCTGATCAACCATGCCTCCGGTCTCTTCATTGCCGGTATCGGGGTGGTCATGATCCTCGCGCCAGTCCTTGCACTGGCGGGGATCGCCAGTCCGTGACACGGTGCAGCCCGACTCCCGCAAGAAGAAAATATATTTTCTGAAGCGCCAATAATTAAGCACGTACGAGCCGTCGTAACGGGATCACGGGAGAGATTCCACTGACAGAGAAGAAACCGGCAGCACCTCCGGGCGATGAGATCGTCAGGGTCAGGCTGCCCCAGAAACGCAACCGGGAGATGTTCGGCAGTGCCGAGCTCATGATGGGTGCAAACCATATCCGCGTCCGCTGCTTTGACGGTGTGACCCGGATGGGAAGGATCAAGGGAAAGATCAAGAAGAAAGTCTGGATCCGGGAGGGCGATATCCTGATTGTCATCCCGTGGAACTTCCAGGATGAAAAATGCGATATCGTGTACCGCTACACCGGCCCGCAGGTCGAGTGGCTCCGGCGGAATAAGTACCTGTGACAGTGTCTCTTTTTTCTGCACTCTGCTACTGCATTCCGGTGATACGAGGCATTGTTCCTTTTCATCGGCGCATACGGGAAGGAGAAGGGAACAATTCCCCCTCAGGCCCCAATACTATGATATCCTCATCTAGAGCGAGCGGATGATCACTTCGTATTGCTTGATTACCAGCCGGCTGGTTTGTGGCAGTTCGTATTCCAGTGGTTGTCCCGTTCCCGATCCGGGGGTTCCTGAGTTCCGTGACATTCCCAGGGTTTGCCGGAGGTAATTATCCCAGGCAACCGAGTAATCCTTCACGCTGTCGGGAGTATACGTGAGATAGATGGGGACGAGCCCGGTGGTATCGTAGTTATCAAACCGGGTCTCGCCCAATGCCATCTGCACGGTGCCGATACCATCCCGGGCCATCAGGCCGTTGCTTGTCAGATTTACCAGGTTGATGACCAGGGTTTTCGTCTGCCCGTCGTAGAACCACCGCGGTTCAGCAAGCATTACCGAACCCTGATTCTGACGCTTCACAACAGCGCCGTTCTGGAGTGAAACTTCTGTATTGGCAGATGCGGAGGAGTAGGTAAGATCCCCGGACCTGAAATCAGTGACAAAGATGACTCCATTCGCATCGCGGATCGTAATCTTTGAGGCCGGGGGAGTATGGTGTGAATTGTATATTGTCAGGGCCCCACCTCCGATCTTGAGCGAGGTCTCCTTGTAAGGGACGGTCTTGTACGCGAGGCTTTTTACATCGTTCTGGAGCACGATCATGTTCTTTTCCATGATCTGCTCATCGGCGCTCGTCTGCTGCTGCATCAGCAGCGGGTACCCGTACAGGGTCACAAGGCCGATGCCTGCCATCATCAGGGTAAAGATGAGGAGAAACCCTATGGACTCCGATACGCCCTCGGTGCATGGTGCCTGGATTTTTCTCTTTGTCATACGAATCCTCCGGAATTGTAACTGATCCTGTTCATACCGCTGCCCGTGGTATTCCCGCCTGCCCTGCGCGTGGATCCTATCCCGGCAATTGCCACGTTGGCTGTAACCGTAGTGCCGCTGATGCGCACGGTCTGGGCAGAAAGGTCCTCGCCATAGAGATTCCCGACCTCGACCAGGTAGCCTTGCCCGGCAACTTCATCCGGGATGTCGAACCGGGATGTGATATTACCGTTTGCCGGTGCGATGGCATAGATGTCAACGATTCTTGTCGAGATCCCGTTGCTGATGTCGGTATATGCCGAGTACGTGATGGTTTTTGCGGGCATTTCCATGAAATGCGTGTTCGTGAGAAGGAGTACAACGATGAACAGGCCGGTGAGAACGCCGGAGATCAGGATGTACTCGATCAGGTTTGCCACACCTGCGTCAGTCTTTGTCCCGTGGTTCTTATTCGGATCGCCAGGTCTCATTGTATGCCGTCACTCCGTTGTTGTAATGCATTTCAATATGGGTGTACGGATCCGATCCCGCCGGAGGTGAAGAAGAGAATTCTACCACGGCGTTATGCCTGCTTAAGGACAGGTTCCGTATCTCCCTCTGCACGTTGGTTTTATCGTTTTCATCACCAAGGAATTCCGACTGGATGATCATGCCCCGGACCTCACGGATATCGGTTTTCGGGAATTCCGAGACCGCTTCAGCCGTGGTCTGTCCTACGATCGTTGACTGGTTGATCAGTATCGCGATAAAGAACAGGGCAAAACTCACGATAAATCCCATCAGCACGATCCACTGTGCATCATCGTTCAGTCGCGCCATACTAACGCCTCCACAAGTACTGCATGCTTGCCGGAAGTGACGTCCGAACAGAGTGGACAGGGGCTGTCGACAATGACCCACTCGGTTACCCTGACGGCATGTTCCCTTCCCGTGAATATATGGGAGGATGCGCCCAGGGGGACATCGCCGACGGTTCCATCTGACCGTTCGTAGGTCACGTTTGCCATGAACTGGATGCGATCCCTGCCGGTGCCGGTCTTTGCATTCACGATACTGTCAAACATCTCCTGGAACTGTACAGCATCGCCCGTTTCAATGATGGTCCGCAGAGATGTTTTTTCCACCGAACTGTTGGGTGCAGTATTCATCATCTTCAGTGCATCATCCCCCACAACTTCGAGCTGCATGTCGCTGATGTGGGTGTCCCCCATCGTATAAACAGATGTGGAGTTCACCACGATGTACGCCGTAAGGAGGAGGATCAGGGCTGCTGCAACCCCCTCGATAGTGTATAGCTGTCCGTCGGCATTTACCATACCGCCACCTCCAACACCGCATCTTTGAGTTCAGGCTGCGTGACATTCACCGGGTTGTAGTCATACAGGAAGGGCCGGGTGTGGGTATTGTTCAGGAACTGCTGTTCCGGGACCACTTCAAAGGTCAGGTTGATAAAGATCGTGTCATCCGTGCCTGCGTTAATGAAAAAGCCCGGATCAAATACCAGTGCCACATCCTTTGAAAAACTCGCCGGAGGAGTAACGGGAGTTCCTTCTCCGTCCTTATAGAGGAAACTCCCGTATGATGCTGCAGGAACGACAAACGGGTCGAGTGTGGACTTCCCATACGATTTCGTGAAGAATTGGACGTTTGACACGGACATGGTCAGAGCTGAACCTTGTTTATCCGGGGCCCGGGATTCTTCCAGGTCCGTGATATTGATGATGATCCTCTCCCTGAGCGGGTTGATGCGGTACGCGGCAGCACCAGTCGGCCTCTTCAGAAATCCCACATCATCGAATAACAGGGACGAGGTATTGATCATAATCGAGAACCGGTGATGCCCAACTTCCTCTGTATTATTATATCCATATGCTTCGATGAGTGTCTTCCCGATCGTAGCATTGCTTCCGCTCCTGGTTTTTACCGCCCTGCGTATTGAGCCATACTGGTAAAATTCCGGGATGACATCGCCGACAGACATCAGGGTATCTTTTCCTGTCTCTTGTAAGGAAATATTGAACCGGTACGGGAAATCCCCGAATATTGCCCGTTTCTGGTAATCTGCTGGATAGGTGAAATCCACGGTGTTGAAAAACCGGTGTACCTTACTTTCATCGAGAATGTTGGGGGTATCTTTTGCAATGGCAAGGCCGAACCGGGCAATATTGAGCTTGTTTTTCTGCAGTTCCCAGGGTATGCTTGCATCCGCTGAGGGACTGACATCCCCGGGATCCTCGACAAGGATAACTCCAGTCCGGTAGGCCACGGCATCGAAATCGATCGTGTGGGACTGGATCCCAAGAAAAAGCCCCGGGATCATGGTTGCCACCCAGATGAATGCAAGGATGAAAATGGTAAATCCGACCAGGAAGTCTACGGACATTGCACCGGCATCGTCAGTCATTTGCGGAAATCAGTGCTCCTGTTGTTGCGTTGAACCTGAGTTCCCGTTGAATTCCCGGACCGGTGATAGTAAGATAATAGGTATTTCCCACGAGGCTCAGGTCCCACGACTCGGTCGTCATCGAATCTGGCAGGGTTACAATCCGCTCCTGGTGTTCCAGGAACAGCTCCCGTGGCGTGATTATCAGGTCAGGGTGAATCTCCTGTTCCGGACACCTGCCTGACCAGTTGTATACCTTTTCTCCTGAACGGCTGTACGTGATAAGAAATGAACGCTCCTCCTGGCAGACTATAATGTCCCAGCTGCTGGCATTTCCGGAAGTATCGAGTCGATAGCCCTGGATCATCCGGATACCAAAGGTTCCGGTAGTGTTTCCCTCCCATTCGGGGAGGCTGAACAGGATGCGGGATGCGGTATCCGGAAAACTGATCCCCGTGACAGGATCGGATTCGTTGAGAATGATAAAACCGGTACCGGCTTCTGGTTCCTTTGTCTCGGAAGAAAAACTGAATGAAGGCAGGGAGAAAAAACCTGTAATACCGAGAAGAACTCCTGCTATCGCGATAAAAAAAAGGAGATATGCCAGTTTTTTCATGGAATTACTCAATGGTTTATAGGAGGGAGCCGGAATATAAATTTTCGTTAATTGCGATACGTCTGTTACTGCTTTTGTTATACCGATTACGAACAATTGGATGATTTTATGTTCACGATCCCGATCCTCCGGGAGTTTTTAGAGAACTCGTGGCACACGGTGCCCCGGCATCCTGAATCCTGTCAGAGGATTGAAGGAAAAAAATTCCCGTGTAATTAACCTAACCTTTCCTTCAGGAATGCCCGGCCGGCTCTCTGATTCTCCTGGAGAAAACCGTAAAGAGTGCGCGAGTCTGGCGGATATCAGCGCTGAAAAAATTGCTATTTCGCAAATCTGACAATAATATGAAGAAAAAACAAAATACAAAATTATATATACTAAAGAGAGAGAAAAACCTCTCTCAGGAAGGAGGCAGGATAGTGAAACGAACGATTCTGGGATTGATCGGATTTCTCCTCCTTGTCAGTTCAGCAGCAGCACTGGATCTCTCTTCGTCAACGATAAGCACGCCGGAATGGATCAGAGCAAACGGAGCAGACAGTTCCGTAATCACGGTAACCGTGATGGATACGACAAATAGTCCTGTTGCCGGTGCGGATGTAACCTTCGCCCTTGATGCTGCCTCGCAGACACTGGGGACGATATCCCCTTCAATTCCTGTCAAAACCGATGCCGCTGGTATTGCGACAGCAGTCTTTACTACAAAAACGATCAGTGGCAATGCAATTATTCATGCATCTGTCTCCGTCAATGATGGAGAAACACCCCCCGTTACGCTCACCACATACCAGCGAATCGATCACAACACCCCGGATAAGGCGATTTTTGATACCTATCCAACCGAGCTGATGGTTGGTTCCGAGACGCGGGTGAACCTGACGGTATACGATTACTGGAACAACCGCGTTGACAACAGGAATGTATCGGAAGCGGTCCGGATAACCGTAACAGGTGGTAACGGCGTCGGGTTGAAGGATGGCAC
>NZ_PIZH01000679.1 GCF_002835825.1 Methanoregula sp.
AGACCGATATGGCCGGCGAGATTACCCTGATCGGTAAGGGCGCCGGATCCATTGAAACGGCGAGCGCGGTAATCGGCGATCTTCTCTATATCAGGGACCGGTATGTCGCGGGTTCTTGAACGGCGGCGGCAGCTCCTCCACCTGATGCGGGAATTCACCCTTGAAAAAGGCTTTTTTACCACTACGGATATCCAGCAGTCTGCCGATGTCCCCCGGAGCACGGTGCAGGACTGGATCAATCGGCTTCTTGACGAAGGGTGCGTGCTTGTCCGTGAGGAGCAGCACGGACGGGCCCCGGCCCGGTACGTCTCGACCAGTACCGTTCCGTCTACCGCCTGCCGGAGGATTTTTACGACGACTGATGGGGAGTTCGTCGAGATATATCATGACTGCATGAGCTCGGCATGTGCGGCGTTCTGCGGGTTCCACCATGGCCTTGCCGGAGGTGCCCTGTGCAGGGTATCCCGTGACGGGACGCTCCTGCGGGAATGTGCCCGGTTCGGCTCGGCCCAGGCCGATGTCGGCCTGTTCCCGGCCCCCTCGGTTGCCGTAATCGGGATCGAGCGGGAAGGGGATTCGGTTGTCCAGACAATCCGGTGTGTAGGCGGCCCCGCCTATTCCCTCACCGACATGATGGCACTTGCGAAAGGTGTGACTGATGTTAAAATCAGTCGTTCCGGTCCGCTTGTTGAGGGAAAGGTGTACACGAAGGCGCTGGTACACCTGGCCATCGGGATTGATGATACGGATTCGCGGGCAGGGGGAGCGACCTTCGCGCTTGCACTCGCACTCCTCCAGCACCTCGGCAGTATGAAGGGGATCTTTCCGATCGCCCACCGGATCGTGATGCTGAACCCGGCGATTGCAGAGAAAACCGCAGGGAACTCCTGCAGTTTTATCGAAATTGCCACCGAACCTGCGATTGTCGAAGGCCTTCCGGAAAAGATCTTCAAGTTTGTTGCGGACGAGGCTCTCTCTCCGGAATGGGGGATAGCCATCAAAAGAGGATTCACCATCCCCCCGGATCTGCGTTCCTATGGCATCGCTGCCAGGAAAAGAACAATATCCCGCGGGGAGGCGGAAATCCTTGCCAAAAAGTACGGGATAACCCTCCATGGCGGGAGGGGGGTGATC
>NZ_PIZH01000680.1 GCF_002835825.1 Methanoregula sp.
CCCATGTTCTCCAGCATACTAAGGAGGTGTTCCCCGGACTTTTTGTTGCTGGTATGTCGGCAAATGCCATAGCTGGAGAGAGTCGCATGGGTCCGGTGTTTGGGGGAATGCTGTTGTCCGGTGAGCAGGCGGCCAACCTTGTTTTGAAGAGCCTGAAGAAGTGACCGGAGAATTCCCTTCTAATCCATAATTATTGTGATCTGAATTCCCACAATTTTTTTTGTTAACGATACCACGCAGACGCTTCCGTCATGTTCGTCTCAACGGGCGTATCACCCGTTCCGCTCACATCACCTCGCTGTTTTCCGGAGTTGCCCTGTTTGTTGGTAGGATTGATGCCCCGGGCTTGTCGCGTTGCTCCGGTGCCAGCGGCTGCTAGGGCCCGCTCCTCACACCATGCTCCGCATCGTGTTCGTCGCTGTTGATTGGGCATATGCAGACGTGCGGCGACTCGATTAAATTGTCGGGCCGTAATCCGGTGCTTTCTTAATCCTTTTTCTTCACCCTCTGTTTCCGTATCATCCCCATTCCTTATCCGGTCGGATCTCTTTCTGGCCTCCTCTTTTGTTCTCCCCAGAATCCTCCGTTCCTTCTTGAGATCCTCATTGTAAAAACCAGATGATACATGTCATTTCCGCTCTTCCAGGACCATGGAGAACTCAGTCCCCCTGCTCCGGTCAAGGCCGATAGTACCATTCATCTGTTCCACCAGCGAGAAGACCATGCGCAGTCCCAGCGATTTTAAATCGCGCCAGTTCAGGTCCCGGGGCATTCCTGCACCGGTGTCACGGACGAGGAGCGAGATGGACCGGTCCTTTTTCCGGACCCTGATGAAGATCTCCCCGCTGGAGTTCCCGCAAAACGCATGCTTGAGGGCATTCGAGATCAGCTCATTCATGATCAGGCCGATGGGAATAGCCGAGTTTACCCCGATACATATCCCCGGTATATCCGTTCGCAGGGTGATCCGTGACCCTTTGATTTTATAGAAATCGAACAGGTTTTTCCCGAGTGTATTGACATACAGCGCAAGATCAATATTCGTGATCTCCGGAGTCTGGTAGAGGATCTCGTGGACAAGCGCCATCGCCCGGATCCGGTTCTGGCTTTCATGAAGTTTCTTGAGAACCTTC
>NZ_PIZH01000681.1 GCF_002835825.1 Methanoregula sp.
CCCTCCCATCACCGCCGGCTCTGCATCCCCGAAACCATCCCGGACCTACGCCCGCCGCAGGACGGGAACTTGGAGACCGCCCCTCCTTTTCCCCCCGCCGCCGGAGGTCACGATATTCGAACTCATCCCGGAAGAATAGTTTTTCTTCCCTTGACCGCCCCTTTGTATCCATGGTAGCGTTTCAGGCATCACGGGCATTACAAACGTCAGGCTTTCCCGGACAAACAGACATCCCGGAGGTTCCGCATGGAAGTGGCTTGCCGCAAGGAAAAGAACACGGTCATCGTTTCCGTCACAGGCAGGATGGACGCCCTGTGCTCCATGGATTTTGAAAAGATCCTGGATGAACAGATCGCCGCGGGCGAGACCCGCTTTATCCTGGACCTCAGCGGCCTGGAATACATCAGCAGCGCAGGGCTGCAGTGCGTCCTGACCACGGCCAAGAAGCTGGAGCCCCGGCAGGGGGATCTGATTCTCGCCGCCCTGAAGGGAACGGTGAAAGAGGTCTTCGAGATCTCCGGTTTCAGTTCCATATTCACCATTGCGGAATCCGTGGACTCGGCCCTGGCCGGGACCTGATCTGCCAGGATCATCCTTCATGTCAACGATCACATTGCCCGCCAGAATGGAAAACCTGAGGCGCCTCATACAGTTTGTGTCCGGCTGCGCCCGTCAATGCGGTTATTCGGAATCCAGAACAAACGAAATCGAGCTGGCCGCGGAAGAGGCCCTGGTCAATATCTGCCGCTACGCCTACCCGGAAGAAGCGGGCGATGTCGCGCTGACGTGCCGGCGGAGCGGCCGCGGCAGGATCGTCATCAAGATCGAGGATTCCGGAATACCTTTCAATCCCCTTTCCATCCCCGAGCCGGATCTCCGTCCCGATATTGCCCGGCGAAAAGCCGGCGGGCTCGGCATATTTCTCATGCGGAAAATGGTGAATGAAATTCGCTACCGGCGCGACACCGGCAAAAACATCCTGACCTTCATCGTTTCCCCTGAGAGGCTCCCCGCGGATCCTCTCGGGAAGCATGCCCTTTCCACTCAATAGAAAAAGAGCGTGAGGGACATCCATGAGCGACAAGCCGAAAATCCGGATCGAAAAATATCTCCGGGAGTCCGTTCTCAAT
>NZ_PIZH01000682.1 GCF_002835825.1 Methanoregula sp.
GAGCAGGTCGGGCGCTGCCGTGGATGCGGAGTCACCGGCTGCTGCAAGGTGCAGGGGGCCTCGTGTCGTATCGTCGCCAATAACCCGGATACCTGCGGGTTCAGGGGAAGATCCGGCCGGGCCTTCGTCAGCCATCACCGGTACGCATGCCAGCGCCAGCAGGACGCACGCCCCGATGAAGAGGAGGGGCGTTCGCGATCCGTTCGACTGCTGTGCATAAAGCATCGCAATCAGAGCTCCGTAAAGAGCGCCGCAATGTCGGCATAGTCGATACGGCCGTTGCCGTTGAAGTCAAAGAGCGCCACCGGCTGGTTCGCTGCGATCCATTCCATATACTCAAAGAAGAGGGTGACGTCAGCAAAATCGGCACGGCCGTTCGCGTTGAGATCCTCAAAGAGCCCATCGTTGTCGGGATCGGTGGGAATGCCGCCCTGGCCCGGCAGGGCAACCGGCTCTTCAACAACCGGCATTCCGTCCCAGCCGGCAATGCGGGCGAACATGTGCCACGCGGCATAGGCCTTCTGGTTGGCGTTCAGCGGCTGGCTGTGTGCGGAACTGCAGCTATACCATTTTCCGGGGTTGGCATTCTGCCAGTCGATCGCCCAGTTCCGGTCCCGGCTGCCATTGCCGTCAGAGTCGTAATCGCAGTTGTCGTTTGCCCTCAGGGCCATGTAATTGACAAGGCCATCGGGATCGTAGCTCTCGATGTCGGCAAAGTCGAAGAGGACCTTGTTGCTGGCCCGTGCATAGGCGCGGATCTGCTCGTTCCTCTGGTTCAGGTTGCCATTCGTTCCCGTTCCGTCAAGGTGGCCGGTCATATACACGAATGTAACGTGCGGGTACTCGGTCTCGAGCTGGTTCATCAGGTTAAGGTACAGGTCGATATTGGCCGCGGTTGTGTCGGCCTGCCCGCACCACGACCACATGATGACATTGACATCCGGGTTCGCGTTCAGGTACGTGCGGGTGCGGTCTGCCCACGAGGTCCGGTCGGGGTTGCCGAGATCGCCGGACATTGCATAGTCGTGGAGGTCGAGTGCGCCGCCCGTGCCGCCGTTGTTCCACCGGTAGGTGGCGCCGCCGTAGTGCGCGCCGGCAAACGAGACGAGGCCGGACATACCGCTCGTG
>NZ_PIZH01000034.1 GCF_002835825.1 Methanoregula sp.
CGCTGCCGAGCGTGGCGGCTGCGCCTACGACATTCTTCCGTAGGGGCACCTGTTCTTCCTTTATCCGGACACAGACGCCGGCCTTCTTTGCCACATCGTTGATGGCACTCGCGAAACCGCCACGGGGCGGATCTTTCATGGCATGGATGGTACCGGCTTCGTGGACCTTCTCCATCATGCCGGAGAGGGGGGAGACATCCGAGAGGATCTGTTCGCCAAGGTCGAACCCTTCGCGATGCGCCATGATGGCAAGGCCATGGTCACCGAGCGTGCCCGAGACGATGATCACATCGCCAGGAACGAGTCCGTTATCCCGGACAACCTTCTTCGCAATCCCGATACCGGCCGTGTTGATGGCGATCCCGTCCAGCGCCCCGCGTTCCACGACCTTCGTGTCGCCCGTGACGATACTTGCCCCGGCCTCTCCGAGCGCCTCGTCCATGGAGGCAACGATCCGTTCCAGGTCGGCAGTATCGAAACCTTCCTCGATGATCATCCCACAGGAGAGCGCTATAGGCTTTGCCCCCATCATGGCAAGGTCATTGATCGTGCCGCAGACCGAGATCCGGCCAATGTCCCCGCCCGGGAAAAAGATGGGGCGGACAACATGCGAATCCGTGGTGAAGACTAAATTTTCCCCGGCAAACGGGATCACGGCCCCGTCATCGAGCGCTTCAAGACCGATCCCGCCGGCATTGTTGTGCTTGAACTTCGTGAGCGTCTGTAAGAGCTCGCCCATCACTTCACCGCCGGCCCCGTGCATCATGTTGACTTTCATGGTTTAATCCTCAATATCGATCTCGATGTTTGTCACAACAATCTCCCGTCCCTTCACCAGCTCGGGAAGCGCCCCGCACTTCGGGCAGACATAGACCTCACTACCCTCGTACCCACACGGGCACCGGGTCTGCGGCTCGATCTCCTTACAGTCAAGCACAGCGTCATGGAACAGGGGGTCATCCTCTTTGATGGTGTCAAACAGGTAGACAACCTGCTCCGGGTTCACCATTGCCATCTTCCCGACCTCGACATTGATCTTCATGACCTTTGTCGCCTTGTGCCCGAGCGCGGCAGTCCGTGCCGTAGCGTACAGGTCATATGCAATGGAGTACTCGTGCATCAGTTCTCCATAGCGGAAAAGACGTCCTTGAAGAGTGCCCGGGTCTCGAGGCCCTCCTCGCGGGAGAGGCGCTGGATAGCGAACCCTACATGGACGAGGACGAATTCCCCGACCTTGACGTCAACGAGGTCAAGCCGCACCTCCTGTCTGAGTTCGCCGTAGTCCACGACGCCAATATTTCCATCCTTGATCTCAATGACTTCTGCGGGAATTGCAACACACATCGATAGTCCTCTCAAAGAGTGTCTGAATGGTACTGTGGGCGTTCCCATTACATAAAAACACTGAAAGGGAACACAGGGGAATGCTCGCCTAAAAAAGAGATCACAGCCGGCAGACCTGACAATGAACATTCAATGAAACAGGTGTTCGATCATGACCATCGTTACCAAAAACAGGAAATAACGCCGGGGAAGAGATTTGAACTCTTGAGGTGCAGGGCACCAGTAGCTTTCAAGGCTACCGCCTTCCCGGACTAGACTACCCCGGCAGTGCTCCATATGTTGGCTCCGATATATAAAAAAGGCTTCTTTAGAAAAAGACAGGTGCAGGGCGATCCGGAATAACGCCCGGTTGCCAACCGGTCAGGTGCGTGACCGGTTCCACAGGAAGATGCCTGCTGCAAGGGCTGCTGCCCCTAACAGGGGGAAGAGGGAGGCCCGTTGTGTCTCCGAGGCAGACATATCCCCGGATGACCGGAACGGCGCCGGGACCGTGCGGCTCACGTCAATCAACCCCACATTCTCGCCAAAGAGGAAAACATCATCCGTAACAGAATACTGGTACGGGTAGATCTTGAAGTACAGGGTCTGGCCGTTTCCGAGGATCTCGACACGTTCCGGGTTCTGATCTCCCTGTTCGTTCACCATATGGAGGATCCCGGAATCATCGCTGTACTCGACAACCCAGTCAAGGGTCTTTGAGGTATACAGGGTGACCGGGCCGCTGCTGGCCCGAACAATGAAATAGGCCGGCGATCCCCGCGAGGACCGGGCCTGGGCCGACAGAATTCCGGAGGTGCCTCCCGCGGGAGCAACAGTCTGCACGGGCGTTGCGATAACACCGCTGCCGGAATTCGTGGTGGTGATGGTGCGTGAGCCGGCATACCCGCGTGCATCCGTGAAACTCACTTCATAGGAGCCCGGGGCGGGAACCGTTACCTCGAACGCGAAATGAGCATTATTGTCCGTGTGGACGTACTGCGGCCCGAACACCACGGCCCCGGAGGGATCAATGACCTCGACCTGGATCCCGGCATTCTCCAGTCCACGGATGTCCCCGGAAAGGTAAATCTTGCCGGTAAATTCCTGGGTTAAAGGCGTGTCAAGATGGATATCTGCTGACCGGTCGTAGATTGTGACCATGCGCATGGTGACATCGTCGCTGTTTGCCGTTGACGGGACCTCGACTTTATAGGTTCCGGTTTTCAGGCCGGTGGTATCAAACACGGTCCGGAAACTCTTGTCGGAAAGGACATAGGCGATCTTGCGCTGTACTTCGGTGGTCGTTGTCAGCTGGTAATACAGGACAACATCTATAGGGGTCCCGGTCCCGAATGTTGTTATGCCGGTCACGACAAGGGGTTTCCCTACTGACACAGAATCCGGTGCCTGGATGTTGATCTGGTATGCCAGCACCGGGGCTGACAGCAACAGAAGTCCCATGATCAGCAGTACAGCCTTTTTCATTCACTATTCCCCGCTGACCCCGGATTAACCGTCCCATGAGCGGAAACCTTATTTCAGGGTCATGTTTCGATCAATGGTAAGTTTCGTGGATATAATAGCATTCTCCTGATGCAGGATCGCTGCGGAGACTGGTGCAACTCTGCCCGATCACTATGGCTCTCTGAAAATGTTCCCGTACCCTTTCCTGCATAGTGGCCAATACAGGGGGTCGCCAGCAGAGTGTATTTCATCCCTCCGGACCAACACATACGATAGAAATGAACGTGGAAACACCGGAAAAGCCCCTCGCCTCCTGGCGGGGGAAAGAGAGGCACGGCAGTGAACAACTGGACTGCCTCACCATCATCTTCAAAAGCGGTGGCTGCAGCTGGTCAAAGTGCCGGATGTGCAGTTACCGGCATGAGCGATACGGGAAAACCGACTGCAGCGAACTTCTCTCCCGCCTCCGCGCCCAGCTGGCATGGGTAATCCGGGAAAACAAGCCGGAAGAGTACCGGATGGTAAAGATCTTCACCTCCGGGAGTTTCTTCGACCCGGTAGAGGTCCCCCCGGCATTTCTTGCCGATGTTGCCACTGCGTTCCATGGGAAATTACTGATCGCGGAGACACGCCCTGAATATATCAGCCGAGAAACTCTGGTCCCGTTCATTGAAAGCCTTGATGACGGGAGCTGGAAGACGCCACTCTACTGCGCAATAGGACTTGAGACAAGCAATGATTTCATCCGGGAAAAATGCATCAACAAGGGCTTCTCCTTCTCTGACTTTACGAATGCTGCATCAGCTGCCCGCTCTGCCGGTGCCGGCGTCAAGGCATATCTTCTCTTCAAACCGCTCTTCCTGACGGAAGGGGAAGCAACCCGGGACATGGAGACGACATTCCGGGATATCCTCCCGTATGCCGATCTCGTCTCCATGAATCCCTGCACCGTCCAGCGGAGCACGGAACTGGAATACTACTGGAAACGCGGGGCGTACCGGCCGCCCTACCTGTGGAGCGTCCTGAACTTACTGAAGAATGCGCCCGTGCACATGACCTGCGACCCACTCGGCGGGGGACAGAAGCGCGGGCCGCACAACTGCGGGAAGTGTGATTACGAGATTGTCAGGGGTATACGGGACTATTCCCTGAATGCCGACCGTGAGCTCATCGCGGCGCTGCTTGAGACAGAGTGTGCGTGTAAAAACGAGTGGCAGTATGTCCTCGAAAACGAGAGGCCGTACTGCATGCCGCTGACGGGATGAAAATTACTTTTTTCCGGTGGCTGCTGCCTGGCTCTGGATCTCAAGCTGCCGGGCAAGCAGCGGGAGGAAGGTTCCGGCATCCGACACTACTCCGATAGCCTGGGTAGTCCCGCGGTCCATCAGTTTTGTCACATGGGCCGGGTTGATGTCCACGCAGATGGTCTTGACGCTGGAGGGGAGGCAGTTGCCGACCGCGATAGAATGGAGGAGCGTTGCCACCATCAGCACCATGCTGCAGCCATGGATGTGCTTACGCATGGCATCCTGGGCAACCATGACGTCCTGGATGACATCTGGCAGCGGCCCGTCATCGCGGATGGAACCTGCAAGGACATACGGCACATTGTGTTTTATGCACTCGTACATGATCCCGTTTTTCACCACGCCTTTTTCCACGGCTTTCCGGATCGATCCGGCACGCATGATCTCGCTGATGGCGTACAGGTGGTGATTGTGACCCCCGGTAACCGGCTTGCCGGTGGTAATGTCCATACCGAGCGAGGTTCCGTACAGGCTGTTCTCGATATCGTGGGTTGCCAGGGCATTTCCGGCAAAGATTACATCGATGTACCCGTTGCGGACCATGGATGCCACGGCATTTCCCGCGCCAGTATGAATGATTGCCGGGCCGCCGACAAGGGCGATCTTACCGCCTTTCTTCCGAAGGTCGAGGATCTCTTTTGCAATCTGGGCGATAAGCGTCTCGCTGGGGCGTTCGGACGAGACCGTTCCGTGCATGAACTCGAACGTGCTCTGCTCGCGGGGACGTTCGGGATAGGTAACACTGACCCCCTGTTCCCCGACAACCACCAGGTTGCCTTTCCGGATCTTCCCAAGGGGCATGGCGGTTGCCGTCTTCCTGTCAGGGTCAACGACGATGAGGAAATCCATCTCGATAGAGCCGACCGGAACCCATTCGCCATTGTATTTCACCTGCGTCGGGTGGTTGGATGTGGTGTAGAAGCCCTTTGGAACAACGCGGTCAGCTTCGGCAGGGACGAGGCGGATGTCTTTTACTTCGACCGGGCTGCCACCGAGACGGTGGACTTCCGAAAGGATGGCATGGAGTTTCTCTTTGCCGGATGCGCCGATGCGAAGCCGTGCGTAACTCGTATCGGTCTTTTTCTTACCCACTTCAAAGACAAGGATCTCGAAGTTTCCGCCCATATCCATGACCCGGTCCGTGAGCTGCATCATGACACCGGAAGCAATGATATGGCCCCGAAGCTCGATCTCCTGCGTCTCTACCATACTACAGAAATCTAGGGCGATGATCCTTAATATGCCTTCCATAAGAAACCCTAACCTCTCGTATTCTGTTTTGATAAACTCAATTTGGGAAGAATTCGGATTATTCTATTTGAACCGGCCGGTCAGGGGACGGATTCTGCCGTATAAACGCCTCAGCACGTTCATAATCTGCCGGCGTATTGACATTCAGGGCAAGACGGGGATCGTTTACAAGAAGACGATACTCGTCCTGTTCTTCACCGGCACGATTCCCGCGGATGATATTAATACCCACCGGGCTCGCTTCTGTGCCCCCGATCTTTTCGCGGTAGGGCATACTCTCGCGGCAGCTGGTCACCGCTGTTGCGGGCACCCAGGTTGAAAGCGCGTCTTTTCCGGATTTTTGGTAGGCTTGCCTGATGGATAGCACCACGGATTCCGTGATGCAGGGGATGTCTGCAACCGATACGAAAAGGGGGCCGTCCTCGTCAAGCGATCGTACGGCCTGGACCATATCATCGATATAGCCACGTCCATCCGTACGGCAGAAGACAATACCATTTGCCCGGCACCAGTTTGCCGTCATGGGAGTCTTCGGGGAGCCGGCAACAACCGGTTCACACCCGGCGTTCTGAAAGGCGTGAATGACATATGCGATCATGGGCCGGCCACAGATGAGGGCAAGGGGTTTTTCCCCGCTACTGAGCCGGCTGCCGGAACCTCCGGCCATAATCAGTGCACGCATGCTCTAAATGCCTCGATGAGGGCCCGGTTTTCTTCACGGGACATGACCGCGATTCGGATGCAGGTTGGCAGGCCAAAGGACGTACAGTCACGGACAAGAACGCCATGATCCGCAAGCATCTCACAGAGCGGGGATGCATTCTGTCCGCAATCGAACAGGATGTAGTTTGCGCGGGTGGGGGTACACTTCATGCCGAGCGCTTCCAGCTCTGCTACCAGGAATGCCCGCTCATGTTCAATTGCTGCCCTGGACGCAGCCAATTCATCAAGATGAAGGAGCGCTTCCATAGCATAGGCCTCGGCATAGGCATTCACGCACCAGGGCGAGCGGGCTGTCTCGATCTTCCGGATGAGATCCGGATCGCCAAAACCGTAACCAAACCTGATACCCGGGACGGCAAAGCACTTGGTGATCGAGCGCAGGACAAAGAGAGAGGCGTCGCGGATATCGACTACGCTCTGCTGCGGATCGGAGAGCTCGATGAATGCCTCATCGCAGAAAAGGATGGAACCAGTATCTTTTGCAGCGGAGAGTTTTATCCTGACTTCATCCTTTGAGACCAGCTGCCCTGTGGGATTATTGGGATTGCAGAGGAACTGCACGGATGCGCTGCGGGGATCTGTGACGCGGGAAGCACCGGCAAGTGCGGCGGAGAGTTCGTATTCGCCGAATGTCGGGGATTCTGCAAAGAATGTGCGGGGGATTTCCGGGTCGCGGTAGCGTACTGAACAGAATGCCCGGAGCACTTCGATGGACCCATTTCCCACGCATATCTCTTCAGGATTGCGGTGGAAGACCTTCCCTATCCGGTCCTTGAGCGAAGAATAGGAGTCATCCGGATAATATTTCAGGCACTCAGGGTCCAGGTGCCACGCGAACCGGGGGACGCTGGGATTAACGCTCGCGCTGAAATCCAGCACGGATTTACGGGTTTTTTCCTGCTGCCGCTTCCCGATTCCCCCATGTACGACCCGTTCCGGAAAGCCGGCAACCAAAGAATTCCGCTCCTTTTCTCAAATACTTGGTAATTCTGCCATAAATGCGTTGTGAAGCCGCCTTTGCCGGCAGAGAAAAAAGTATTTATAGGCAAACGTGTTAGTTAGAATCATCTGGTTAAGTCAGACACAAGGGTTCTCTTTGTCTGACATATGAACGACAAATGCCAGACATATGTCAGAAATGTGAGATACAATGATGCAAAGAATCACGCTCCGGTTGCCAGAACAGCAGATCAACCTGCTCCAGCAGATGGTGGATTCGGGAGAATACCCGAATGTATCAGAAGCGGTCCGGGCAGCGGTCCGTGAACTTGTTGAAAAACGAGCGAGTCGTGTCCTTAAGGAAAGTGACCAGGTTTCATTCAAGGTTTGAGAGGGTAGTAGAAATGCAGAGTATAATCAACGACGCTTTAAAAAATGCCGAGCTGGAAAAAGAGATCAACAAGCCCGGCAGTGCAAATGCAATGGAAGATGACTTTGTCGGCCAGCCGAGGATCGTTATTATCGGCTGCGGTGGTGCAGGAAACAACACCGTGAACCGTATTCACCACATGGGTGTTTCCGGTGCTGAGACCATCGCCATCAACACCGATAAGCAGCACCTGGACATGATCCAGGCTGACAAGCGCATCCTCATCGGCAAGTCCCTGACCAAAGGTCTCGGCGCCGGTGGTTACCCCGATGTCGGTAAGAGGGCAGCCGAGATGGCACGCCCGACACTCGAGGCAATCCTCGAATCCGCAGACCTCGTCTTCATCACAGCAGGTATGGGTGGAGGTACCGGTACAGGCTCTGCACCCGTTGTCGCACAGATTGCAAAGGAACAGGGCGCAATCGTCGTTGGGATGGTCAGCTACCCGTTCCAGGTCGAGAAGGCGCGCCTGATCCGTGCAGAAGAGGGTCTCGAGTCACTCGCCTCCGCAGCAGACTCTGTCATCGTCCTCGACAACAACCGCCTCAAGAACTTCGTCCCGAACCTGCCGCTCGGCCAGGCCTTCTCGGTCATGGACCAGCTCATTGGTGAGACCGTCAAGGGTATCTCCGAGACCATCACCGAGCCGTCGCTCATCAACATCGACTACGCTGATGTCCGCGCCATCATGTCCAAGGGCGGCGTTGCCGTCATGCTCGTCGGGGAGAGCAAGCAGCAGAACAAGGCAGAGAGCGTTGTCCGCGAGTGCCTCTCCAACCCGATGCTCGACATCGACTACCGCGGAGCAACCGGCAGCCTGATCCACATCACCGGCGGCACGGACCTTACCCTGCAGGATGCAGAGGAAGTCGCAACCTCGCTTACGTACGAGCTCGACCCCCACGCAGATGTCATCTGGGGTGCCCGAGTCCGGCCCGACATGGAAGGCAAGATCCGCGTCCTCGCGATCATGACCGGCGTCAAGAGCGCACAGATCCTCGGCACCCGCCAGTCCTACAAGACCGTTGTCCAGGAGATCGACGCCAAGCGCGCCAACCCCCGCGCAGTCGAAATGCCCGTACAGCGCAGGACCAGCGGCGGCAGAGACCAGCCCAGCGGTGGCGGCGTCCTTGAATGGGTCGGTTAACCACGCACAACCTGAATCAATTACCATTCCAGCCCAACCCCAAAATCCATAATCCAAAATCCGTTGGTCCCTCAAATACCAACTAACACCCTTTTTGCCATTTTATAAAAACGCAGGAGATTATCGCCATGGCATCACGACGCTACATCACAAACGAGAACCCGGTCCGGGAAGTGAACCTGCAGAGCGCAAAACTCTTTGAAAGCGACCTGGAATTCCTCCGGGCACGGGGGATACCGGTGCGTACAGCGCTGCGCGAAGCTCTTCACGAGCACGTGAAGAAGATCCGGTCACGGGGACTCCCGGCCATGACCCCTGAACAGCGGGCAGCATTCATCCTGAATGGTAAAGTAGTGGCGGGAGATGTGCCCCGGGAATAACCGCAGGCCGCTGTATGATGTGCCCGGTTGTGATGGCAGGATTCCCAACACCCGATAAAAAAAGCCCCCGTTTCAGCCGGAGTCACGGCGAAACACTTAATAGCCCACTCCTCCTTTAAAATATAGTACATTCGACCAATCCTTCACTGGGAGAATGGGGGCGACATTCCGCAGGAATGATAATGCCCCGGTATCGGGAGTTGAACATCATGAACAGAGTGTCGAACAAAGACTTCGAAGCGGAGTCTTCCCTGAATTCTGCGCTAAGTATCTTTTCTGATGTTTTTCGTCCTGCATCCTGTATGCAGAGCACGCAAACTTTCGGGTCGGGAAGCCAGCACAAGGCTCCCGTGATTCCGGAGATCTCGCACGGACTGGTGTGTGCTTTCCCAGGAAGGACAATCTGATGAGGAGTTGGTAACGCATGTTGAATGACCTGATGGAAAAGAGAAAGAAAACCCTTGCTGAGTCTGAAGAACACAAAAACCACCGGAACGAGCTGAATGCGAATGCCAGCAAGTTCGCCCGCGAGCGGAACACCTTAAATAACCAGACCCGCGAGTTTGTCGAAGAGGCGCAGAAGAACAAGGACCTCCGGGACAAGTACAACCAGGAAGTCCTCGATATCAAGGCCCAGAGAAACGAGCTCAACGACAAGGCAAACGTCCTGTTCGAGGACATCGAGTCCTTCAAGAAGGAACACGGCACCCAGAAGAACCGCGGCGTCAAGGAACTCCAGAAGCAGATCGAGTACATGGAGTACCGCCAGCAGACCGAGGTCTTCACCACTGACAAGGAACGCGAGCTGATCGAGAAGATCAAGCAGATGAAAGGCCAGGTCCGCGAACAGGAGGCCGAGCTCGAGCAGAACAAGGAGATGCGGACCAAGATCACCGAGGCACGGGATTTCCGGAAGGCTGCATCCGACCTCCACGCGAAGGTGACCGAAGTAGCAGAGCTCGCCCAGAAGCACCACGACCTGATGGTCGAATCCTACCGCAAGGCCGACAAGTCACGTGAAGCTGCCGATGCCGCCCACAAGAGCTTTGTCGAGGCACAGGAGTCCGCAGATTCCGAGCACAAGTTCTTCATCGCCTGCCAGAAAGAACTCCGCGACTACGACAAGGTCATCTCCGGCCTGCGCAAGAAGACCAAGAAGGTCAAGGTCACCAAGGAACAGAAGGCTGTCCGGAAAGAAGCAGAGAGCCTGTTCAAGAACTTCCGCGCCGGCGAGAAACTTACCACTGACGATATCCTGCTCCTCCAGCGCTCAAAACTCATCTGATCTCTTCACTCCTTTTTTGTTTTTCTGCCGCCAGCAATGATTTAATAGATTTACGGCATTTTTATAGTACAATGACAGAGGGGCG
>NZ_PIZH01000683.1 GCF_002835825.1 Methanoregula sp.
AAGTGCGTCACCGAATGCGTATCGTAGTACTACGTTGACAACGAATTCACGGGGCGGCAGTCAGGCACATAACAACATGCAGCCGTATTACGTCCTTGCATGGATTATGAGGGTGGCAGCTCCATGATCCTTGAACTTTCGGACCTGGTTGTCATCGGAGGGATGCTCACTCCAGTGTACATCCAGGGCGTAGTCCTCCTGGTCCGGCATACTCGCCTTGAACAACACTGTAAAGACAAAACCGGGTATTGCCCGGGGGAGTGACCACAGATGGTACATCCAATTTTGATTATTGTTGGAGTGATTGCAGTTGCGCTGCTTGCAGCTGTCATCCTGGCACGGAAGGGCGTGTACCCGTTCACGGAGTTTATGAACTCCCACAACGAGATCCACGCTTTCATCTTCGGAATTGCCCGGGTCTTCGGGCTTCTGAAATTTGATGAAATGTCCGTTGCTGAATACAAGGCATCGATCGAAGACGAACACGCTTACTACGTGGGCGGAAAACTGACCGGGCGCGCGCTCCAGGTTCTACCAGCGGTGCTGCTGACCCTGTATGAGCTCGGCCTGCTTACAGCCTGGGGGCTGATTTGATGAGACCGAAAAACTGGGAAAAAATCATTGAACTCGATGATGAGCGAAGAGAAATTCAGGAACGCATCCCGGCGCGCGCAACGCTGGAACAGGGAAAAGCGAGCGGGGCCGAAAAGGACCGGTTGCTGGACCTCATCAGGGGGCATGATGTTGCCCTGGATGCAATCCGGTACATGGAGATCCAGGACCGGCAGTGGTCCCTGCTCGGCATCGATGTGCCAACAAAGGGAAATCTTCCCCTCTAATTTTTTACCCGATTTTTCCGAATTTTTATATAGCACCCGGCCGTTTATTGGAATATGAAACGGTTTGCCCTTCTTCTTATTGCCCTGGTCATCGCTTGCGGATGCACGAGCACAGTACCGGACCGGCAGGCTGCGCCCGAGCCGGTCGCGCAGGTCACGCCCGGAGATCCCCAAACAGCTGCTTCTCCAGGTGTCACGGTCGCACCGACTGAAACGCCGGATTGGGCGGATACCTGGAGTAATGACAAAACAACTGTCATTGAACCTGACGGGACGGTGCATTCGA
>NZ_PIZH01000684.1 GCF_002835825.1 Methanoregula sp.
CACCCTGTACATGGGGGCACGGTCGAACGCCGTCGAACATATCGGTACCGCAATCTCCCACGGGTTCGATTATGCGGTGGCGGGCGCACCGGTCATCATCGCGGACGGGCTGAACGGGAAGAACATCCGCATGGTGAAAATCGCGAAGAAACACTTTGATGAAGTGTCGATAGCAGGCGATATTGCTGCTGCCGACAGCATGATCGTGCTCTCCCATTTCAAGGGCCACATCGTCTCCGGGTTCGGGGGGGCGATCAAGAACCTGGCCATGGGCTGCGCACCGCCAGACGGGAAGCGGGCCCAGCACAATGCCCGGCCGTTTACGATCCCGGAGAAGTGCACGGGCTGTGCTTCGTGCATGAAGGTCTGCCCGAAAGACGCGATCACGGTGAAGAAGAAAAAGTCGGTGATCGATCACGAACTCTGCATCGGCTGCTTTGAGTGTATGCATGTCTGTCCGGAGCATGCGATCGAGATTGACTGGGAGACTGAGATCCCGCAGTTCATGGAAAGAATGGTGGAGTACGCGTACGGGGCGGTGAAAGGGAAAGAGAAGAAGGTGGGTTACATGAATTTCCTGATCCGGATTACCCCGGATTGCGACTGCTTCCCGTACTCCGATGCACCGATCGTACCGGACATCGGGATCCTCGCATCAAAGGACCCGGTGGCGATCGATGCCGCCAGTTTCGATCTTGTGAACCAGCAGCAGGGGTATGCGGACTCGCTTCTCACTGCGCACCATCACCCGGGCGAAGACAAGTTTACCGGCGTTCATGAGCAGACGGACGGGTACCGGCAGGTCCGGTATGCAGTAGAGATCGGGATGGGGAGCAGCAAGTACGAACTCATCAGGATCTGATCTTAAAAAACCTGGATCAGCCATTTCTCGTTTTCTCCATTTTTTTGAACCTTTTTTTAGAAAAATGTGGTGGAAATTCATTTCCACCACGACTTCAAATAGAAACAGTTATAATGGGGTGGAAAGCAAGCGCTTATTAGCGAAGGAGTTTTAATAAATTTTAGTTTGAGAACATTTATCGTTACGACGGTATTTCGCTCATACATCGCCTTCGTTTCCCGAAGGGAATTCAGCTAATCCATTGGAGTGTTTCAATGAATCTA
>NZ_PIZH01000685.1 GCF_002835825.1 Methanoregula sp.
TGGCGTGGGAACACAAGAGAGAGACCGGATAAAAATGGTATCAGTGTTTTTTTGCCATTTCCAGAAATGCCTCGACACGGGTCCTGATCTGGCCGACATCTCCCTGGGAGTAATCGGTCTCGATCTGGAGGAGAGGCACGTTCCCATGCTTCGCGAGATAGTCCTTCAGAACGCGGGATTCGACATTGTACGTGTGGCAGCCAACCCAGGTAATGTCCACGACACCATCTGCATGGTATTCGTCTGCCAGTCCGGCAAGGAGTTCGAGTCTTCCCGTGTTCGGGCTCATGCAGGAGCAGGGTGTTTCAAGGTACTTATCAGCGATCGCATCGAGCGGGGAACCGCCCGTGGCCACATCATGCAGGTACTGTTTCATGCCGGCACAGTTCTCGATATAAACCACCGCTGCGCCGGATTCCTCGATAATCTTAATGACCTTGTCAGAACCGATCCCCGTTGGGACTCCCGTGACGATGATACGATGAGCAGTCTTCGGGAATGCCCCCTCGCCACTGGCCTTCATCTTCCCAAGTTCGGCGATCAGGTCTCTGATGTGCTGGTTGAATGCGGGACGATCAAAGACAAAATTCCTTGCCCACATCACCTTGAGGAGATCCTGGCCTGACACCAGTACCGGGCTTGCGGTATTGAGGGATGCCAGTTCCCGCATCAGTGCCCGCTGCTCGTTGAGTTCCCTGATTGCAGCGTTCATCTTCTCATCGGTGATCGTAACACCGAGGCGCTGCTCGATCTCTTTTTTACAGCGGGCTACTTCTGAACGCCAGTACTGCTTCTGCGGTTCTCCCTTCGCACTCTGCGGGACCTCGAGAACGACAATCGGCTTGAACTTCTCCATGAGTTCGAACATCTTTTTCTTCCCGTCGCAGGTGGTCTCCCCGATAATAAATTCGGAGTTGTTGAAAAACGCACACTTCTCCGTGATGGCAGACCCGTAGGAGGATTTGATCAAGGGGCAGAAGTTCCTCGGCAGGTATTTTTCCCCATCGGCAATGGGTTCTTCCTTCGTGGAACAGAGGGTTACCGGCACTGCGCCCGCTGCCACGATAAGTTCCTGCGGGGCAAAAACACAATAGAACCCGACGAACTTTCTGCCCTGGTTACGTA
>NZ_PIZH01000686.1 GCF_002835825.1 Methanoregula sp.
GTACATTCTCTTGCGGCGGACGGGAAAAGAGCTCGGATGCATCCCCGGGTCGTGAGATGGTTCATCCTCCCTCCCGCCCGCGTATCCGGCGGTCGGGGGGTGCTCCGCTCTGCGTCATCCCCGGCTCAGCACAACCGATACGACGCTGTGGGGAATCTGCGATTCAAGGGACTCCTTTAAGGACGCTGCAAATTCATGGATCTCACCGGCCCGCTGGTCGGGGTCGAAGCCAAGGAATATCTCGATATAGACCCGCCGGCCCGACCGGCGCGAACGCACCCCGTGGAACTCGTGGTACTGGTCAAACGAGCCGGCCAGCTCACGCAGGATGAGGATCTGCAGCTCCTCCTCAAGGGTCTTGTCAAAGAGATCCGGCAGGGACGAGGAGATCTCGCGGTAACCGGCAAGCAGGAGGAACCCGATGATGATGAACGAGACGATCGGATCGATATACTCCGCCCAGTGATAGGGGGCAAAGACGACCGAGACGATGAGTGCAAAGAGGATGAGCAGGTCGGAAAAGGTCTTGGCCCGGCGAAGCCGCCACTGCGCCTCGATGATAGGCGAGGGCTCCCGCTGGGCACGGCGGTAGTACGTCCTCCAGTGGTAGGAATCGGCAGTGGCGGCGATCAGCATGAGGGGGATCCCGATGATCGCGGCGGTCATGTCGAACGGCTCCGGGTGGAGGAGGCGCATGGTCGTGAACACGAGCAGGATGCACAGCGAGACGAACATCACGGCGCCGGTGATGATCCGGGTCAGGGACTCGAACTTGCCCATCCCGTAATCATAGGAGAACTTCCCGCCCCGGGTCACCCGCCGTATGATGAGGAGGGCAAAGACTGTGGCCAGCATCTCGTTTCCAACCTTGATCACATCGGCAAGGAACGTGGCAGACCCGGTGACGATGACCGCAATGGTCTCCGGAATGAGGATGAGACAGTCCATGAAAAGGCCGGTCATCACCAGCTTCTGCAGGGGCTCTTCTGCAGCAGGGGTAGCGCCATCAGTCTTTGCATCGGTCATAGGTGCCTGTACCGGTTGGGCGCAAACGGATAAAAAACAGCAGGGATTTTCCGGTGAAAAAGGGGGCCAGGGGTGGTTTTTTTTGAGCTGTTACGGGG
>NZ_PIZH01000687.1 GCF_002835825.1 Methanoregula sp.
ATCTCGCAGATCTCCGATTGCCCATATAGGTGATTTGCATATGTTGTTCCCGGAGCTCCCGCATCAGACGTTTTACCTGATCCCGGTTAAGGCGGGTAATTTTCCGGATATCTGCATTGGTAAGATAGTTTTCCGGGGAATCCTTCTGCTGCCTGAGCATGCTAAGGACATGCATCTTAGCAGCTTCCCATTCAGTTCTCCGATCACCGAGAGGATGACCGTTGAGTTCTAGTTCGCGGTAAATTGCCGGGTGGAGTGTCCAATAAAGACTCCTGCCGGAACCTCCATGCTCCAGGTAACCCCTCTCATGCTCCATTGCATGGAGTGTGTCACGAGCTTCCGTATCGGTACGCTGGATGAGCACAGCCGCACCCGGGATATCAATTTCCCGGTGTGAGAGGAGATAATCAAGAATAAGAAGATAGTCGACATCGAATCCTTTGCCTGATTGTGCCTCCTTCTCAACAAATAGACGGAATGGGGCCGAAAGTTCTCCTCCTTTAAGGACGACCTTCACCGATTCCCCCTGCTGTTCAATAATTGGGGGTTCCTTTCCCTCGATAAGCATATACTTGTACATCCGGGAAATTCCGAGATTGCTCCTGTTCACGAGGCGCATCTTAGTGAGAGCTTCTACAAGGCGGGGATTCCGGGCAACCGGTGGGTGATGGAGGATATTTCTGGAGGTAATCCCTCCAATGAACCCTCCTGGATTACTGATCTCCAGACGCCCCGGGTATTGTTTGACCATGACAGGACTATTTATCCGGTAATCGGCATGGCTCAGGGCGTTCATAAGTGCTTCGCGCAGAACTATTTCCGGATACCGGCGGTATTCAAAATGGAACATCCCATAATCGAGTGTTGTTAATGGATTTTCTGCCATAATCCGGTCGGTGATTTTCGAAAGAGCGATGATAAGAGGATCGGGACCTTCGGCCCGGTCAGTGTATTCCGTGTCGTCTTTCATTCTGAGATGCATCCAATGGTAATGCGGGAGGTATTGCCGGATCGATGTTTCTTTCCCGACGAGGAGCAATCCCGCAACTGTCAGCTGGCCCTTGGAGATTAAACCCAAAGACGTGAGCAGGTCATGATCCCGTAACGCCAGGAGATCGGGAGG
>NZ_PIZH01000688.1 GCF_002835825.1 Methanoregula sp.
CTCCTGTTCATCCTCCTCGTACCTTCCGTCATTGCAGCGGATACTCCGGGTCCTGAAAAGATCGTGGTCATCGGTTTTGCGTACGAAAACGGGGCAGTGAAAGAACTCTCATCGGAAATCCGGTACGGCACCCCGCCCAACCTCAATATCCAGACCGGAACGATAGCCGGTATTCTCCTCGACGGCGAGGGACGGCAAATCGGCAGGTTCTCCCTCCGGGACCCCCGTATCCAGATTGGCGATACCCGTGAGTCCGATGTCGGAACCGGGGGAGGTACCGGCCTTGGCGGATATACCGAAGAGAACGCGGACGTGGAGTTCGGTGTCATCGTCCCGTTCAGCAGGGATCTTGCATCGGTTACCCTTGCTGACTCGGTAACCGGAACAAATCTGGCAACGGTCGATCTCGCGGGTCCGGTTGCGGCATTCCGGGCAGCTCACCCGGAAGATCCGGATACCGCCCTCCCCCGGCAGCCGGAACCCTTCGTACCGGCAGAAATCGCACTTGTCGGGGGTATCGCCCTGGTATGTTCTGCGGGTGCGGGATACCTTGTTCTTCTGAGAAGACCTGCCCCGACCAGGATCCTCATCGTAGATGACGAACCGCAGATTGTTGACCTCTTCGCCATCCTTCTCTCAGAGAAGGGGTATCTGCCAATGAAAGCGTTCAGCGGGGAGGGGTGTCTCGAAGCCCTGAAAAAAGGACGGACTCTTCCGGATGCAATTCTCCTCGATATCATGATGTCTCCCCTTGACGGGTGGGAGACGCTTGAGAGGATCAAGAAGAACCCGGCGTTTAAAAATATCCCGGTCCTGATGCTCACGGCAAAAAATCTGACGCCCCGGGAAGCGAAAACCTACGGGATCTGTATCGAGGATTATATTCTCAAGCCGGTCCAGCCGCAGGAACTGTACGATGCGATCGGGTACGTCCTGGACCGGAGAAAAGCGATCGAACATGATATCCGGTCCGCAACCCGCGCAGGGTACGAAAAAGACCTGATCTGCGAATATGCCCTGCTCAGGAAGCAGGTTGAAGTAGAAAAGAAACTGGTTGACATCCTCCGTACCACCTATTTCGGTTCCGGGGAAGGCGTAGCCGGGATGAAACAATCCATAGAAG
>NZ_PIZH01000689.1 GCF_002835825.1 Methanoregula sp.
GTCCAGTACCTCAGCGAGAATGGCCTTCTGCGACACAAGCCTTTTGACGAAGCAATATGTATCGGTGCATCGATCGCTGATATTTCCCCGGAAAAAATCGCCTGGTTTCTCTCGGTCTCAAAGAAGGAACGGAAATTTCCGCTCCGGGCAGGCACACCGGCAGAGGCGGTTCTGTCTCACTTGAACCTGCTTGATGGATCACAGCCTACGCACGCAGCGATACTTCTCTTCGGGAAAAACAGTCATCACTTTCTCCCAGCAGCGGAGATCAAATGCCTGAGCTTCCGGGGCACAAAGATCGAGAAACCAATTCCCTCCTATCAGATTTATACCGGGACGCTCTTCGATCAGGTGGACAATGCTGCAGATTTTGTACTTTCAAAACTTGATCGCCGCGTTTCTGCACGGGATGAAACACCGGTGAGTGATACCGGCTATGAGATCCCGGTCCCTGCTATCCATGAAGCACTTGTCAATGCTGTTGTCCATCGGGATTACACATCCAAAGCAGCAGTTCAGGTTATGGTTTTTGCAGATCGGGTAGAAGTGTGGAACCCTGGTGCCCTGCCCTCGGACCTGACACCCGACAGTCTCAAGACAGAACACCCATCCATTCCTCACAACCCGCTCATTGCCCATCCGTTGTACTTAACGCACTACATCGAGAAGGCCGGTACCGGGACGCTCGATATGATCACGTATTGCAAGGAGGCCGGTCTTCCGGAACCGGGTTTCGAGCAACGCGGAGGCCAGTTCGTTGTCACCCTCTGGAGAGACTGGCTGACAGAATCCGTGCTGGCTGAATTTGGACTTAATGAACGACAGATGATGATCATTACCTTCATGAAAAGCCATGCCAGAATTACCAATACCGAATGCCAGAGTCTTACCGGTGCCGCCCGTAAAGCGACGAGCCGCGATCTCGGAGGACTCGTTGACGCCGGTCTTCTGATTCGTGTCGGTGAACGACGCGGGGCGTATTATGAACTCGCCCGAAGTAAACACAAAGAAATTATTTGAGACG
>NZ_PIZH01000690.1 GCF_002835825.1 Methanoregula sp.
CGGGCCGGTCAGCACCTTCCATCTCAGCGAACCGTCGGCAGCATCAATCCCGTAGATGTACCCGTCAGCACTGCCGGAACAGACGATGCCGTCAGCAACCGAAGGTGCGGACCGGACCCTGCCCCCGGTTGAATACCGCCACCTTTCCGTCCCGTTGGCGGCAAAGAGGGCATAAATGTTGGTGTCCTCACTCCCGAAGTATACCGTCCCGTCAGCGATGGCGGGGGCAGTGATGGGCTTGTTCTGCTTATCGAACGTCCAGAGAAGGTTGTTATTCGTCTGGACGGGGCCCGGGTCGTAAACCCCGGAATGCCGGGGATCTGCCCGGAACATGGCACCGGAAACGGGCAGCGGCACAACCAGGAGCAGAATAAGCACCAGGGTAATGAAATTTTTCTCGATTCTTCTCATCAAAAGACCTCCGGCAGACAACAAACCCGCCGGAGATACCGGTTATCCGTTGTCCCTGGAGATCCTTTTTTAAAAACAGCGATAAATAATCCCAGACCTGCACCAGTGGAAACGATGAAACGGCTGGTTATTGCAGCTAACCCGGTCATTTGAGAGGAGCGGTGAGACACCCGGAAGTATTCTGGGGGGATTTCCCGTGAAACGTACCGATCGGGTCTCGTTATTCATGCCGGCAGTATCCGCACCGTCCGCCTGCACCTTCCTTTTCAGAACGCCAGAACTCCCATCGCTGTCCGCAGCCGTTCAATGACCCGGTTCATCAATAGAATGCGACCTGACCGTGAACATGCGGTATACGGGGGGTGAAGGTGACGGAGGGTCAGCCGTTTTTCTGTTCAAGAACCGTCATCCTTGGGAAGAACCCGAACTTCCGGTAAAAGGCGAAGGCCGCTTCATTGCCATCGGCAACCGAGACCCGGATTCTCTGTGCATGCCCCTCCCTGAACCATGCAAGTGCCCGCGAGACGAGCTCCGAACC
>NZ_PIZH01000691.1 GCF_002835825.1 Methanoregula sp.
GACCATCACGTATTACAAGTCAGCATCGAGGACAACTGTAGCCGCCACGCCGTTTACCCTGTTCGACCTTGCGGGAGTTCCCGGTCCCGGGGTCCTCTCACCCGGAAACACCGCGAATGGGATTGTGCCGACCGATGCTATCGACGGGTATCCAAAAATCGAAACGTTCTCCGGATCCGGTTACCTGACAAGGGTCATGCATTCCGGCTCAGTCGTGGGAAACCATCGCCTTTATGACCGACTGTTTGTGGCCGGTGCATACAATTACAACGCCGACATCACGCTCGCCTCCCAGCCATCATTCGCATCCAGGGTGCCGAACTCGTTTTACAACGGTCTCGAGCTCTGGTACGAGCAAGTGACGGCGGGGACTGGCGTACCAAGTATCCAGATCAACTACGTTGACCAGGACGGTAACCCGGGAGATACCGGAGTAGTCTCGCTCGCGATTGCCCATACGCTCGGCCGCTGCACCAGGATCCCGCTGGCTGCTGGAGATTCAGGAATCCAGCGGGTCGACCGGGTCCGTGGAACCGTTGCGACCGTAGGGACGTTCAACATCATGATCCTCCGCCCGCTCTGGTCCGGCCGATCGCAGGTGATTAACGACTTGCGTGTTGACGACATGCTCTCAACGGGGATGCCCCAGGTATACGACAACAGTGCATTGTATGTCCTGGACGATTCTGACAGCACGTCGTCAGGCACTCCCTACTTACGGTTCGAGATTGCAGACAAGTAGGCGGCCATTCCCATGGCAGCCTCGGTCTGGAGAAGGAGTACCGGCAGCAGACGGATTGCGGCCGACCACCTCCTCAATAAAAACGTCAACGGCACCCTCGCGCATATAGCGAACGCCTTTTTTGAGCGTGGCGGGGACGATATCACCTTCCCTGCCGTGTCGGTCGCGATATCGCCAGGCACGCTCTACCTAGGCGGCATCAACTCCGAGATGGTCTTCGAACCGGCTGAGATTACCATCTCGCCCGAAGAGCTCTGGACCTCGACCGACATGAAGGCGACAATCAGGATGTCCGGCCAGTTGTTTCTCAAAGGCCAGAGCGATTATCTCGTTTTCGAGGATCCTGCGGTCATCACACTTACAGCGCCATCAATGGACC
>NZ_PIZH01000692.1 GCF_002835825.1 Methanoregula sp.
GCGGGGTCTGTGAACGGGCCGGTGCCTCCCTATCATAAAACCACGGGACGACAACGCGGATCACCTACACGATCCGGGCAAACCGGGTAGTAGAACCGAAAAGACCGAGTCACGGTAAAGAACAAAGGGAACCTGCCTGAATATGGACGAACACGACCCCCCCTTCCTGGAGTTTGATAACGTAACCGTCTTTCACAGGGAGAAGATTGTCCTTGATTCCCTCTCGCTCGCTATCCCGCGGGGCGAGAGCGTGGCGATTCTCGGGCCCAACGGTGCAGGGAAATCCACGTTCATAAAGACGATCATGCGGGAGTTTTACCCGGTGCTCGATCGCGGGCCGGTCACCTTCCGCATCTGCGGGAAGGATACCTGGGACGTTTTTCTTCTGCGATCATCGTTTGGGATCGTCTCGAATGATCTCCAGTATACCTTTACGCGGGAGATCACTGGCAGGGAGGTCATCCTCTCCGGTTTCTTTTCCAGTATCGGGCTTTTCAACCGCGAAGTCACAGCGGAGATGAAGCAAAAGGCAGACGAGATCAGCGCATTCCTCGAAGTGGGCAATCTCTGCAACCGGCCGATGACCGAACTATCATCGGGAGAGGCGCGCCGGTTCCTCATCGGGAGGGCCATGGTCCACGACCCGGAGGTCCTGATCCTTGACGAGCCAACGAACAGCCTCGACCTCCATGCGCTCCATGCCTTCCGCCAGACGATACGGAAGATCGCAGCGAACGGAACGGCAATCATTCTTGTTACCCACAGCCTGCCTGATATCATACCGGAGATCGGGCGGGTTATCCTCATGAAGAACGGGAAGATTGTGGGCGACGGCCCCAAGGAGGAATTGCTTGCAGACGGCCCGGTCAGCCGGCTCTTCGATGTCCCGGTTACCATCCGGAAGGATGACGGGTATTACTACGCGACCGGATATTAAGAGATGGGCGTGATCGAAAGACCTGCCGAACAGAAAAAAGATTTCTCATGAAAAACGGGAAGGGTATAATGATGGGGGCTGATGCCCCCATACCCCCGATTATGATGAACGGCCGCCGCCCCGAAGGACGCCCCGCGGCGGCATCAATTTCTTTTACGCGATAACTTTTTGTCAGAGTGTCCC
>NZ_PIZH01000693.1 GCF_002835825.1 Methanoregula sp.
AACAGAAATTAAACATTTCAAAAGTTCGAACGGGAAAAATTCCATCCGAATACAATAAGGAGATTAGGATTTCCACCGCCCGGTCACTTTCTGGGGCACTATCTGTGATATGAACCCCCACCGTCGGAGACACCCCCTTTTTTGACACCCCCTCTCGTAGAAAAATCTGGCCCCGTAAAACGCCCCGTTGTACGCGTTTTGCCTCACCCCCCTTTCTCACAGAGGCAATGTTTCGGAAAAACGCGGTAATTGTTCCGGAACAGATCAGGATTTTACGACGGGAATTGATGAGGTAACGTATAGCAGAGTTCTGTTGGCATCCGGCCGGACTAACCTGACATCGGCAAAGCCCCACGGCCCGGGAGGGGGTGTCCGGACCAGGGATCAATGTTCCGGCATACCCGCCTTCCCCTCCCTTGCGATCCGTTCCTCATCCAAAAGGCCATCGCGGATGAAGATGATCCGGTCGAAATATTCCATGTGCCATGGCTCGTGCGAGACCATCGCGACCGTCTGGCCAAGATCCCGGTTCACGGCCCGGAAGAGGTCGAGCACGGTCCTTGAGCTTTCCGTGTCCAGGTTTGCGCACGGCTCGTCCGCGAAGACGATCGCGGGCCGGTTCACGAGCGCCCGGGCAATGCTGACCCGCTGCTGCTCGCCACCCGAGAGCTCGTGCACTAAATGATCGAGACGTTTCCCGAGTCCCACTTTCTCCAGCACGTCCGTTGCCGCAGCATAACACTCCGTCAGGGGCCGGCCCTGCATGAGCGCCGGGATCGCCACGTTCTCCTTCACCGTAAGCTCCGAGACAAGGGCATAGTCCTGGAAGACATAACCAAGGTGCATGAGCCGGAACCGGGTGCGTTCCTCATCGTTCAGGTGCGAGACATCCGTCCCGTTAAGGGTGATCCGGCCGGCCGTGGGCGTGTCGAGGAGGCCCAGCTGGTGCAACAGCGTTGATTTCCCGCTCCCCGAAGGCCCCATGATCCCGACAAATTCTCCCCGGTTGATATGGATCGTGATGCCCCGCATCGCCGACACTTCCACGGCACCCATCCGGTACATTTTCTGTAAACCCGCAACATCGATCATGGTCATCCCCTCACTGCATCGAGGATC
>NZ_PIZH01000694.1 GCF_002835825.1 Methanoregula sp.
GAGGCGCTCCGGATCATCGGATGAACACCAGCAGAAGTTGTCGAGGATCGCGATCCGGTCCGGTGGCACACCCATTGCAACGAGGCCGCGGATGGCGGTGTCGATACCGGCGCCGGCCATCTGGTAGGGATCGATCTCGGAGTAGGACGGGAAAAGGGCCTGCGAGAGCCCCACCGCTTTCTTCCAGTTCAGGACAACCTTAGTCAGTGATGCAACCGACTGGACCCGGCCCTTCCCCTGGACCGGCCCGAGCACGTGACCGCCCTGCACGGTGTGGTCGTACTGGACGGTGACGAACTCCGTTGAGCAGATGTTCTTTTGCTTCATCATTGTAACGAGCGTTGCATCGAGACGTTCGGGGCAGGGGACGGCCGGCTCCGGGTTGGCTTTCTTTTCAAAGCTCGTTGTCAGGTGTTTCTTCGGCAGGCCGTCATGCAGGAAGTCAAGCCCGATGTCCATCACGGTTTTGCCCCCGCATTCCACCACGCACCGTCCGGAGTCCGTGAACTCCCCGATCACGGTCGCCTTTACGTCGCGACGTGCCATCAGGTCCATGAATACACGGAGATCACCAGGGGGCACAGCAAGCGTCATTCTCTCCTGCGACTCGGAGATCCAGACCTCCCACGGCGCCATGCCGTGGTACTTGAGCGGGACACGGTCAAGGTGAACGTGGCAGCCATTACATTCCTTTGCCATCTCGGCAACCGAGCAGGAGAGACCCCCGGCACCGTTGTCCGTGATGCTCCGGTACAGCCCGAGGTCGCGAACCTCCTTCACGATCACGTCCGAGAACTTCTTCTGGGTGATCGGGTCGCCGATCTGCACCGCGGTGACCGGGCTCTTGGAATCGAGCGCCTCCGAGGAGAACGTGGCCCCGTGGATGCCGTCTTTTCCCACCCGGCCGCCGACCATCACGATGAGGTCACCGGCCTGCGCAGTCTTCTCGTGCAGCTTCCGCCCGCTTGTTTCCCGGGGCATGATCCCAACCGTGCCGGCAAAGACAAGCGGTTTTCCCGCGTAGCGGTTGTCGAACCAGCAGAAGCCCTGCGGCGTCGGGATACCCGAGCAGTTCCCGCCAACCCCGACGCCCCGAACAACGCCATCGAGGATCTGCCG
>NZ_PIZH01000695.1 GCF_002835825.1 Methanoregula sp.
ACCTTACTGTTCCCGGTTCTGCTGTATGTACTCCCTGAAGCATGCTCACCAAGTATATGAGAAGATCCCGGGGGTCCAGTCATACATTTTCTACATGGACATCCGTTCATTCGGAAAAATGTACGAAGAGTTCTACTACCGCATCCAGGACGAGGGTGCAAAGTTCATCCGAGGCCGTGTTTCAAATATCCAGGAAGACCCGGCAACGAAGAACCTGTATGTCTATGCAGATGACACGCTGCTCGACCGGCCCATGAAACTCGAGGCTGACCTTGTCGTTCTCGCAGCGGCCGTGCAGCCCTCTGCAGACACGAACCGGACCAGGAAGCTCTTCGGCGTATCCTGTTCCATGGACGGCTGGCTGCTCGAAGCGCACCCGAAGCTGAACCCGTGCGGAACTACCACGGCCGGTGTGTTCCTTGCCGGTGTCTGCCAGGGTCCGAAGGATATTCCTGACACCGTCGCTTCCGCGGAAGGTGCAGCATCCGCAGCAAGTATCCCCATCCACACGGGAGAAGTCGAACTGGAGCCGTACTTCGCTATGTGCATTGAAGAGAAATGTGCAGGTTGCGGCATGTGCGTAAACCTCTGCCCGTATAGTGCCCTGTCACTCGTCGAAAAAGACGGGCGCCAGGTCATGCAGGTCACCGAGGCAAAGTGCAAAGGCTGCGGTACCTGCGGCGGGTTCTGCCCCGGCGGCGCAATCTGGATGCAGCATTTCGCAACCCCACAGATTGTTGCACAGATTGATGCATTCCTCCTGGGAGGTGAACAGTAAATGGGCGCACCACCTGAAAACCCAATAGTAAGACAGCCAGGCGAATGGCAACCCAAGATCCTCGGTATCATCTGTAACTGGTGTTCCTATGCCGGTGCAGACCTTGCCGGCGGTGGCCGTATCCAAAACCCGACTGACATCCGTATCATCAGTGTCATGTGCACGCGCCGTATTGACCTACTTTTCCTCATGAAGCAATCCTCGGACGGTCCAGGCGGAGTCCTTGGCGCCGCATGCTACTTGAAGCGCTTCCACTTCCTAGTGTGCAACTAGCTGTCGGCGCAGAGGGTCATACGGATGATGAAGCTCGTCAGGAACCAGCGGAGGGAGCCGAACAGGT
>NZ_PIZH01000696.1 GCF_002835825.1 Methanoregula sp.
GGGTGATGAGGGCCGGGCCGGCCCTTTGGACCAGCGGGTGGTCCGGGTCCGTATGGACCGGGGCGGCAACAAGATCATAGTGCGTACCATGGGCCTCCTGTAGTACATCGGGCGTTGTCCCGCGGTAGATGTCCACGATGTCGACATCATGCCCCCGGTCCGCAAAGGCTCTGCCAATCTCTTCTGCCCCGTGGATCGTGTCGAGGATCAGCACCCGCATATTCGATCAGATCAGGGTGAGTGCCTCTGTTGCGTTCTTGACCATGAGATCGGCAAGAAGGGGGTCAACCCCAATAGGCTCGGCATAAACAAGGGGCACCGACTTCCCGTTCAGAGTGAAGTGCCCTTTCCTGATCCCCTCGGACAGCCCAATCTCCCGGGGGATATCCTTCTCAATATGCGCACCTTTTGCAAGGAAGAGCGGTACAACGACAAGGGCATCGATCGCCTCCTTGCGGAATTCATCAAGCGCGTCTTTGATCGAGGGCTTGTTGATGTTCATGAACCCGCTCCGGACAATATACTCCGGGTGTTTGACCCGGATAATTTCTGCGGTCCGGTCCACGAGTTCCTGATTATACGGCATGGAGCTGCCATGCCCGACAAGTAAGAATCCTTTCTTTGACATACGTTACCTACCTACCATACATCGAGTGTTTGCCGGGACAATCCTTTGCCCGGCCCGATTATGCGTATGAAAATTGGTAATCAACGTAATCATGTGTGCTGGTTTTGTTCTAATATTCGTAGCACCAGATAATTGCCAATAGATCCTGCTATCTTGTCAAAGAAGGGAATTATCCTGAAGATCCAAAAGAGAGGCACCGCATGGAACAGAGCCCGGGTAACCTTGCCAACACCTGGCTCGCGGCAATCATTACTCCGGGAGTTTCCCCGGCGAATCGCGGCTGGTGTTCCGGCACGCTGAACGGGGTGGCGCCGACAGAAGTGCCGGACCGCCAATCCGGACCCCCCTGCCGGTTCAAACGCCACTCCCGTAGCCGGTATCTTCGGAGTTCCTGCCCATACTTATGCCCACATTGCGCCGTTGACGCCTTCCCGTGCTCCCCACCGGGGGAGGCCCCGCGCGAAGATCCACGAGTCAGGCAGAGCATTA
>NZ_PIZH01000697.1 GCF_002835825.1 Methanoregula sp.
TTCTCTGAACGAACCGGTAAAATCCGAAAACATTTCCTTAAATCCTCTATCTCGGTCGATACAGAACTCCAGGTTATTACCGGTTTTATCGTCTCAAAAAGCAGGGTCCATGATACCCGCCATGCCAGAAAATTGCTTCGACAATGCCATAGGCTCCGAACATCTGATTGTTATGTCATGGACCGGGGTTATGACTCCAATGCAATTCATCGCCTTATCCGAGAAGAACTAATCGCTGATTCAATTATCCCCCCTCGCTTGTGGAATTCTGAATTCATTGGCGGAAATTACCGTCAGGAAATGCTCTCCAGAACCAATGATCCCAGATACAGAAAACGTCAGATCGTTGAAACCAAATTCTCCGTTCTGAAAAGAAAGTTCGGCGGGGATCTTAAAGCCCGGATCTTCCTCATCCAAAGAAAAGAAATTGCCTTGAAAATGATTGTCTGTAACCTTCACAGACTCTTACAATTTGTTCTGGTCGAGGTTTTCTACAGAGCATTTTTTTTAGAAACGTAAAAAAACAGGAGGAATCTGCCCTTCTCACGCCTCCTGGGGCAGCGTGCCGAGGATATACGCAAGGAGGAAGAGGAGCAGGCCGTTGAAGAAGAGGATCGCGGCCACGACAAGACCGGGGATGAGGCCCGGCAGCAGCATGGATGTGCCAAAGAGGATCCCGATGAGGTTGAGCGCGGTCTGGGTGATGAGCAGGTTCCGGACCGGTGCCGGCAGGATGACCGGCTCTTTCGGGGCCGCCCTCATCGCGAGCACCATGGGCACGACCCGGCCGGCAAGGAGGACGAGGCTTCCTATCAGGTTCAGGAGACCGAGCATGACGCGGAGCAGGTCGGTGAGGATTCCCGGCACGATGCAGGAGTACACGCCCATCGCAACGAAGACAAGGCCGATCGTGACCAGGAACCACGAGCGCCGGAACGAACCGAGCGGGGTTTCGCCCATGGCAAGGATCTGGATGGCCATGATGACGAGCAGGAGGCCGAGCTGGCCATCGGGGGAGAACGGGAGCAGGCCGAAGTTGACCGGAACGAGCAGGACAGCGAGCAGTGCAAGGAGCACACCAAGGAAGACGAGGAGTGCGGTCGTCAGGGGCAGGGG
>NZ_PIZH01000698.1 GCF_002835825.1 Methanoregula sp.
CGTAGGACCGGCGCCACGGTCTAACCCGCTTGAAGGCCTTTGTTGTCGCAAGCATCAATTCCGCTATCACCATGGCCTGCAACGCCGCACAGGTCGACCGGGACGATATCTACGCGGTCGTCGTTGCCGGCAACACCGTGATGACCCACAGGCTGCTCGGCATCGATCCCGCGTACATGATCGCCGAACCGTATGTGCCGGTGGTCCGCCGTGCCCTCTCGGTTGCATCGAACCGGATCAACATCGCCTGCAACCCGAACGGCGGCGTCTTTGCCTTCCCGGCCGTGAGCGACTTCATCGGCGGCGACATCATCGCCGACATCCTAGCCTGCGGGATGGCCGACCGGGAGGAGATATCCCTTCTCATCGACATCGGGACCAACTTCGAAGTCGTCCTTGGCAACAGTGAATGGATGTTCTCCTGTGCCGGCGCGGCCGGCCCGGCCCTCGAGGGAGGGGAGGTCCTCTTCGGCATGCGGGCAAACCCCGGGGCCATTGAGAAGATCACGCTCGATCCGGATACACTCACCCCGAAATATTCCACCATCAACAACGTGAAGCCCCGGGGCATCTGCGGCTCAGGGCTCATCGACCTTCTTGCCGAACTCCTCGTTGCCTGCGTCATTGACCGGACCGGCCGGATCAACACCGATATCGTCAACCCCCGGATCCGGAAGACCGATCACTTCCCCGAGTATGTCCTCGTGTGGGCAAAAGAGACCGATACCGGAAAGGACATCGTCATCACCGAGAACGACATCAAGAACCTTATCATGAGCAAGGCGTCGGTCCACGCGGCCTGCGTCACGCTGATGAAACAGGCCGGCGTGACCCACAACGATATCGCCACCATCCACTTCGCGGGTGCATTCGGCAACTACCTTGACAAGAAGAACGCAACGATCATCGGCCTCATCCCCGAGATTGACCCCGGCAACATCAAAAACCTCGGCAATGGCGCAATCGCCGGTGCGAACATCGCCCTGATCAACCGGCGGGTTCGCCGCACGCTTGACGATATCGCCCTCAGGATCGGGTATATCGAGCTGAACGCGGAGCCCTCGTTCATGGACGAGTATACCGGCAGCACCTTCCTTCCGCACACGGACCTGACG
>NZ_PIZH01000699.1 GCF_002835825.1 Methanoregula sp.
GCCCTTGGATGCAAACCAGACCCGCTGTTGTGCATCGATATAGACCGTCCTGACGATCTCCGAGGTGCCGATCCCTTCAAAGCGGGAGAGCTGCCGCTCAACCCCGTTGTTCCAGAGATAGATCCCATCGTCCGTTGCAAGGTAGAGCCTGCCATCCGGGGCAGCGGCGAGGTCGTTGATCGTCATCTGTTTACGGGTGATGTCCCGGGTGGTCAGGACCGGCACATAACCGGATCCCGGGGTATACTGCATCACCGTGGTATCGTTAAAGACGTAAACGCCCCCGGCCGGGTCCCGCCGCACATGGTCGAGAAGGTCGTATGACCCGCGTTTGATTGCGATCTGTTCAAAGGAGATCGTGCCATCACCGGAGGCACGGATAACCCAGTGCCCGTTATCCGCCGTGACGAGCACGAGGATGTCGTGAAGCGGATCGAGAGCAATCTCCCGGGCATCATAAAAACCCGGGCCGCCTTTACTCATCGGCTGGTACCAGGTCCATACCCCGTTCCTGAACCGGTGGATACCGGCATTGCCGGTCGCGATCCACATGGCATCGTGCCAGCGCTGGATGTCCTGGATGCGTTTGTCCTTGAGCAGCTGCTGGTCGCGGATCGTTGTGTAGTACCTGCCGTCATAGATCTGGATGCCTCCTGAATACCCGATCCACGGGTTCCCGGCCGGATCGTACTCCACTGCGGTGATGTAATCGTCCATCAGACCTTCGGTGAGATTGTCGCGATTGATGTGGCGGGTAGACCATGTGCCGTTATACATCGAGAGGCCAAACGATGTGCCGATGAGGACGCCCCGCTCCGGGGTGCTGACCATGTCGAGTATCTGATCGGAATGGATCATGGTTGCCGAGGGGATAAAAAGCGTGATCGTGTACGGGACCGGAACCGGATCCGTCTCTGCGGCCGTGCCGGAATCTCCGGCCGGGGGCACTGCAAGTGCAGCACCGGTAATTGCGCAGGCAATAACCAGAAAAAGGAGAGCTTTACAGTTCACCGTGAGTCCCGTCCGCCCGTCGTATGGTGATCCTGCCGCCACTCGCGGGGTGGAACGTGACCGACCGGCCGACTTTCCCGCCAACATCTTCTTTCTTTAAGGG
>NZ_PIZH01000700.1 GCF_002835825.1 Methanoregula sp.
TTCCGGATCGATATACCGGATATTGAAATCCCTGTCGATGATATCAAGCCCGGTGTTTGTTGCGCCAAGCACATACTCGATCTGCTTTTTCAGAGACGAGATCTCCTCTTCCGCTCTTCTCCGTTCCGTGATGTCCCTCGCCATCACCTGCAGGCCGGAGAAGATGCCATCCTTTATGACGGGAGATACGAACACCTCAAGAATGGCATAGCCGCCGCCTTTTTTCCTGACCCGGGTCTCAATTCCCTTGATCCCGCCGGTCCCTGTCATAGTCTCCCTGATGAGTTCGAGCACGGACCCGATATCATCGGGATGTACCAGCTCTTCCGGTGGGGACCCGATGACTTCTTCCGGGTCAAACCCGAAAACTCTGCGTATTGATGGCGAGACGTACGTTATCCGGCCCATCCGGTCGGTAAGTTGTATGATATCAGAACTGCGTTCGGCAACGCCCCGGAATTTCTCCTCGCTCGCTGCCAGCGCCTTTTCGGTTTTCCGGTGTTCAATAGCATTTGAAAGAATCTCGCCGGTTGTTCTCAGCAGGCCGATGTCTTCTTCGGCCCAGGTTTTTTCCTGCCGGACCGATTCAAATCCCAGAAAACCGGTCAGCGTTCCCCCATACACCAGCGGGACAGCAATGATCGACCGGACACCCCGCGCCTGAAGGATCTCTCTCTCCGCACCTGCTTCCGGGGGCAGGCCGGTAACCCTCGGGATGTGGATGGCCTCATACCTGCTGAGCCTTTCCATCCACCACGGAAACAGGTCTGAACGCACCCCCTGATTTTTCTCCAGCTGCGGTATAATCCCCTCTGCACACCATTCATGGGTGTTATGCATGAGGGTGCCATTTTCGGCAAACAGAAAGATATAGGAACGATCCACCCCGGTCAGGGTGCCGATGGATTGTAAGGTCATGGTAATGACAGGGTCTATGTCCCCATGCTCGAGGTTGATGAAGCTTGCCGATATTGTCGAGATGAGTTTTTCGAGTTCGAGCCGGTAGTTCAGGCGGTCCTCCGCGCGTTTCCTCCCGGTGATATCAAGAACGATTCCCTGGTCATGGGTGATCTTTCCGGCCGGGTCCCTGCGTAACCTGGTGAAATCCTCAATC
>NZ_PIZH01000701.1 GCF_002835825.1 Methanoregula sp.
TCGCAGGAGGTGGGGGGGGGAGGGGTGGGGCTGGGAGCGGGAGCGAGGCCGGTGGGGCGGGGGTCGGAAGGTGTGCCGACAGGTTCGGGGCGAGGGTTGAGGCTGATACGGTAACCCCGGCGCGCCTGAGGGGTGCGATGAGGAGGGGGCGCGAGAAGGCCGGGGGATCGGGAAAGTGGCAGGTGTGCACGACGGGAACAAGCGCGGCATCCGCAGGGACGCTGACCGAGACCGTCACCCGATTACCCACAGTGGAGGTCTCAAGGTTGATTGCGGAACCCGGCGCGCCCGTGACCACTTCCGAGAAAAATTCAAAAGCCTCTGTCCGCGGCCGCCAGTCGAAACCGGCGCGCTGGCCGGGAACAGTCGGGGTAAGCATCAGGTCGATAAGGTTGTCATTAATAATGATGGGTGTGATAATTACTGCCCCTGCACTATGCGCCGGCGTGTCCCATAAACGATCATCGACAATCACCTCACCGGCCACATGCCGCACACCGCTTGATGCCACCTGGCGGGCAAGATGGTCGAGACCCGCCAGCGGATCTTGCGGGGTGAGGGTGGTAAGTCCCGGCATGGCGTTGGCGTCGGTGTGATCGAAGTTTTCCACGGCGATCCGCCCGTCGGCCATTGTCCTGCCTCCCATGGTGAGATCACCCTGGGCAACGAGTATCAGGTCGCCATTCAGCTTGCCCGCACTATCGATACCGCCGTTTCGGACAAGCGGCGTGCAGAACCTGTAGTCCGGGCCATAGAAGGACAAGACCGTGCCGACGCTAAAGTTCTTGGCGGTCGAACCGGTCTCGAACGGCGAATTCGGCGAGAGGAAGTAGACAACTTCGCCGGTGTTGACGTCCACCGCGAGAAGCCCCCAGCGGCCCGAGTCGTAGGGCGGCGTCGCCATCAGGGCTTGCATCTCCGGAGTAAGGATACTGTCCCTGACCGATGAACCGGAACTGCACGAGGCAAGCATCAGGATGAGTAAAGCCGAGACGGCCCATAAAAAGTATGCTCTTCTTTTTCGTTGCCCGCATATCGTCGAAGTTGTTTGCATATCATGCTCCTTTGTTACTGAGCCAGATTCAGATTAATTACGGCACCCGGAGTGCCGAAC
>NZ_PIZH01000702.1 GCF_002835825.1 Methanoregula sp.
GAATAATAGTAATCAGGATTTCAACCGGCATCTCATTATCAATTAGTAACACATATAATTAATTACGTAGTAATTTATACAAATCATGCAGGATACTTTGTTGAATGCCATTACCAGAATGCCGGCGAAACAAAGAAATCAGCTTCCTTCTGGAACCACTTTTTTTTTAAGAATCGACTATCTGGGGAGTTCATCATGACAACAGGGACCGAACGTTTGAAACACCTTCTGGAAAAACTGGGCTATGAGGATGTCGGTGGATTCTCCGAATACCGCAAGATCCTCATCCTGATCGGTATTGCCGTCCTCCTCGTATTTACTGCAATTATTGCTGTCGTAATGGGGAAATACGGGTTTACCGTCATGGACGTGTACAGGACTATCTTTGTGCACCTCACCTTCGGGGATACGACAACTATCGAAAAACTCAATAACACCATTATCTGGGACATACGAGTCCCGCGGATCCTGCTTACGGTCTTTGTCGGGGGCGCTTTAGCTATTGCCGGGGCGGTCTTCCAGGGTGTTTTCAGGAACCCTCTTGTCGAGCCATATATCCTCGGCGTCTCATCGGGAGCGGCATTCGGAGCAGCCCTCGGGATTGTGTTTCCCGCAATCTTCTTCTCGCTTCAACTCTCCGCGTTTGCATTCGGGGCCCTTGCAGTTGCCATTGCTTACCTGCTCGCCCGTGTACGGGGGGAGACCCCTATCGTCACGCTCATCCTTGCCGGAGTTATTGTAGGGTCCATCTTTGCAGCGCTGGTCTCTCTCCTGAAATATCTCTCTACCGATGCCGCACTCAGGGAGATCGTGTTCTGGATGATGGGGGGGTTCTATTATGCGACCTGGAAGGATGTACAGGTCATCGCCCCGGTCGTTATCATCGGTTTCATCATTCTCTGGGCGATGGGGTGGAAACTCAATATCCTCTCGATGGGCGATGACGAGGCACGTACGATGGGTGTCAGTCCGGAGCGATACAAATTAATTGTCATCGGGATAGCGACAGCGGTCACGGCGGTTGCGGTCTCTCCTGTCGGAATCGGTGCCTGGGTCGGCCTGATGGTTGCCCATGCCCCCCGGAACCTTCTTTGGCCGGATACCCGGTTTTGT
>NZ_PIZH01000703.1 GCF_002835825.1 Methanoregula sp.
TTCGTCGGCAGCGTCAGAGTGGTATAAAAGACAGGAAGCAAGGGAACTCGGGTGCGACAACCTCCTCATCCTGTCAGGGCGGGAGGAGAAGACCGAAATAGCGGAATGGTTCGGGGTGACCGGGACGATCCGGTACATTCCGCTCTGGAAGTGGCTGGAGAGCCCGGTTATCGGATAGTTCCTTTCCACTCTCTCCCGCACTGCCCGCAGAACCGCATCTGTGGATTGAGCGATGCGCCGCACTTGATGCAGGACCGTCCCGGCTGCCGGGCCGGACATTTTCCCGGGCCGGGCTCTGGTTCGGGCGGACCGTCACTTTGGGCGGTGGCAGACGATCTTCCGCACCAGCATCTCCCGCTCCCGGATAGCTTCTGCAAGAAGCCGGTACTCCCAGATCTGCCGGTCGATATATTCCGGTGAAAAGAGCGGGGCCAGCCGCTTCCTGGTCGCCGGGTCATCGATCGTGTCGGCCACGTTCTCGTTGTAGCGGGCGTACCGGGCATTGTCGTCGCCGATGGAGACGAGGGTGAGCCCGGCCGTGCGGATCACCTCGCGGTAGTCGTCCTCGGTGTTGGCTGCAATCGTGAGGTTGTCGGCCCGGGCGATGGTCTTCATCCGCTCGCCCCAGCGACCGTGCTCCGGGCTGAGCCAGTCGCTGATGATGAAGGACCCGCCCGGCAAAAGCACCCGGAAGATCTCGCCAAAGAGGATGTTCTTCTCCCCGGTATCAAGGTGGAGCAGGACGCCCTTGCAGAAGGCGAGATCGAACGAGGCATCGGGAAACGGGAGCCGGCTGATGTCGTCATAGTAGACGAAGGAGAGCCGGTGCCGGAGCTCCGGCGGGATCCTCCGGTTCGATTCATCGACCATGGGGCGGTTGATCTCAAGGCCGGTCACGATGGCCCCGTGCCGGCCGGCAAGATACGCTGCCGGCCCGCCAAGCCCGGCCCCGATGTCGAGGATTCGTTTGTTCTCCAGCCCGAACCCGTCAAACAGGGCGTCGATCGCCTCCCCGCCACCTTCCGAGAGGAACCCTTCGCCGTATGCCGCCTCAAGGAGCGAACAGAACTGCTCCGGGTACTCATCCTGTACCTTGTCGATGCTGCTCATGGT
>NZ_PIZH01000704.1 GCF_002835825.1 Methanoregula sp.
GGGGTAGGTAGCCCCCTCTTGTTGCAGATTGTTAGCGATGGAAATTTTAACAAATTTTTTTTTAAACACGTATCGAAAAAAGTCGAAGATTATTCCGGCTCCGGCTCGTACTTCTCCTTCACGACCCGCTCGCTCTCGATTCCGCTGTTCCCGCACGGGTCCTCAACAATCAGCGTAACCGGAAACAGCCCCGCCTTCACCCGGGCAATATCAGCTAAAAGCTCCGCAGCGTTCTCCTTCTCCACATCGGTCCCCCACCTGAGGGCACCCTTGACAACCTGCTCGATCCGGTCGAGCACGCCCTCAACGTTTGAGACAAACCCCTGGCAGACCGGGCCGGGGTCGATCCTGACGCCGAGCTCGGGGATCTCGAGGCTGGCGCTCATGCTGCGGACAACGCGGATGGCAAGATCGTCTTCGCTCTGCACGGCGACGGTGTACCGCGCCGGCTCTCCGTGTTTTAAGAGCTGGGTGTCCACGAACCGGTACCCGCAGGACGGGCAGATGGCGGAGATGATGAGGATATCGGAAAAATAGGGAATATTCTCTGTCGTGTAGAGATAGTCGATTTCAGTATTGCAGCTTGGACACGGTCCCGGAACTTTTGTCTCCACGCGATTATCCACCGATCTTGTCGCGGGAGATCTTGACCGACATGGGCGTTAAGACAACATAGCGCTGGTCGCCAAGGCCGATGATATCCCCGTTGACGTCCTTTGCAACTTCCTTTAAGTCCTTCAAGACACGCTCGTAGGAGATCTTGTCCATTTTCAGGCGGGAGATGTCCACGATCACGATGTTTCCCGAATAGACCTCGTCCTTGACCCGGGGCGTGTCCTTGAGGTCGCTGATCGTTGCAATCTTCACAAGAAGGGCCGGACCGCTGCCGCGTTCCTCGTACGACGCAAGGTCCAGTTCCATGTATTCGTCGTCCGCGTGGGAGGCGCTCTTTCCAAGGAGGGTGTCTATGATCTTAACCATAAAAAAACTTAATGAAGAAAATTATTTAATAGTATCTATTCAAAGCCCGCCGGTAAGGGTTTTTCAGGAAAAAAAAGGGCAAATCGGCCGTTTTTCCGCATGCCTGCCGGAACCGGAGCCGGCTCAGATTT
>NZ_PIZH01000705.1 GCF_002835825.1 Methanoregula sp.
TCCCCCGTGCCGAGATGAGGCACGAGAGATCGATATCCACGGCAACGCGGTTGTCGGCTGCCATCTTTGCGGTCACGTGGTCGAACGCATTCTTCTCGGCTGCATGGACCCCGCGGAGGATGTGCACCCCGCGGAATCCCACGACCCCCCGGTTGAACCCTGCATCGCCAGCCCGTACCGAGACAACCGTCCCGGGCTCGTTTGCACGTTTCACCTGCAGAGTGACATCCTTCATGCCGGCGTTCTGGATGAACAGCCCGCGCCGGACTTCAACGCCGCCATAGGTCGCAGAGGGCGTGTCAGGGATAACAAGGCTGTCGAACCCCAGCGCTTCTGCTTCCAGCGCAAGCCTGCGCACCGATGAATCCCCGTTCGGGTACGGGCAGACTGCCGCATCGGTGATCTTCATGAGAATAACGTTGTGCTAAAAAAAGAAGAAGGTTACTTGCCCCGGTTCGCATGGGACCGGATGCTCGGGCGGGTCTTCTCGGTACCCTTGCCGCGGGTCCTCATGCCACGGCCCTTCCGGCCGGCAAAGGTCTTGCCGCGCTCGGCACGGCCGCGGTGGACGGGGTCTGCGAGCCACGAGAGGCGCTTGTCTGCCTGGATTGCGGGGTGGTGCCCGTCAACGAGGATGACCTCGTAGTATTTCCGCTTGCCGTCCTGCCCTACCCAGTAGGAGTTCAGGACTTCCATATTCGGGAACTTCTTGGATGCGCGTTCCTCGGCAATGCGCTGGATGCTCTTACCAGCAGTGAGCCTGTTCTTGCCCATCTGAGCGGACCGGCGTGCGCGGACATACCGGGATGCCCGGCGGCCACCGCGGCGGACCTGCACGCGGGCAACCGCAATACCCTGCTTGGCCTTGTAGCCAAGGGCGCGGGCGCGGTCGATACGGGTCGGGCGCTCGATTCTGACAACGGAGCCTTCGCGGCGCCATGTCTGCATCCTGTTCCAGAGGAGTTCTGCAACCTCTGACTTGTCAGGTCTCTTCCATGCGTCCCTGACGAACGCGTACATTGACTTTACCATGGTAATCACCTAAGGTTCGGCCCAGTTACGGGCTACATTCCTTGTCTACGGGACGCATCCCGTATGCCTGTATATATAGG
>NZ_PIZH01000706.1 GCF_002835825.1 Methanoregula sp.
GATCGAGTATTTCGAGGCGGGTTTCAAGGGTTCGCTGGTGAGCGGGCTCGTAAGCGCCCTCCTCGCCCCCTTGGCGATCGGGGTCCTGGAAAAACTGATCCCGGTATTCGGGGAGGCGGAGCCGACTGCGTTCGACAAAGGTTTCGTTTTCCTGATCGCGCTCAGCTTCAGCATCGGCTACGCCGTTTTCATCGGGGGCATGGGAAGATACTACGCCGGGAGATTCACCCGGGTCATGATCCGGAGCTTCGTGAGCGGGACGATCGTCGGGGCGATCCTGAAGATGGTCCTGGCTTTCATCCTGTTCCACTTCCTGTACCTGGTCGTCCTGACTGATGGGAGGATCGCGGCGTTTCTCTCGATATTCCGCTCCTGGGTCGCGCCGGGGACGCTGGAGAATGTCTACGGCTGGATCGTCGAGTTCAAGCCGGTTCTCCTCATATCGGCCTGGTTCATCGTGCTCACGACCGTGATCTTCATCATGGTCCCGGTGATCAGCATCGGGATCGCTTTATACAGGGAACGAAAAACATCTCTCAAGGAGGAATGACGCATGGAAGAGCAAAACCGGTTGACCGACCGAATCGAAAGGAAAGTCTCCCTGGCCAGGGAGCGGGATACAAGGGTCATCATCACCAGGACTTCCGATACCCACCGGGTCCTCGACATCGTGAGGAGCGCCGACAAGGCTATCCGCATCCTGAGAAACGGACTCCTGATCCGCTTCACGACCCCGGAGGTACTTCCCCTCTTGGAAGACTACCAGAAAGCGGTCGAGGGGTTGAACCGGATCGCCGCCCGGATTTGCGAGAAGGCCGGGGTGCGCTCCCGCCCTCCGAAGGGAATGGAGAATCGGGAGGACGGCGCCGACGCCGAAGAGAAGAGCAAAAAGAAGTAAATTCCCCGGTCGTTCCGGGATAAGAAATAATTTCATTAATCTCCCTAAAGGAGAACCCCCGTACGGGGCCGAACTCATCCGTAACCAGCCGGATGTTTCAAACTGCCGGGCACGGCAGGGAGTCGAGTAAGCGATCAAATGATAATTGTCACAGGGGGTTGGTCTGCCTGGTTTCAGGAGCCGATCCTTTTTGTGAAACCTCGTGTGGAT
>NZ_PIZH01000707.1 GCF_002835825.1 Methanoregula sp.
ATGCGTGATGATACAAGATTAACTCTCGGGTAATCCCGGTGCTCCCTGTCACGGCGAGGGCAGGAGGGGATCGCGAGAGACCGTGCGGGAAGACCGTCCCCCCGGCCCGGGTATGCCTGATGAGAATCCTTTTTTTGGTACTGCGTGGATATTTCTATAATGATCGAGTATCTGGTCCTGCTTTCCTGTGCCGGTTTTCTGGCATTCCTGATACCCGGTCGCCACCGCAGGTATGCTGCTATTGTCGGGTGGGTTTTCATTGTCCTGACCCTCTTTGCTTCGTTACCCGAGTATTTCCGGGAGAACAATTTCATGTACCCGCTGGTCGCAGCCATGTCCGTGCCGTTTCTCGCGATCACGGTTAAATACCTCCTGGAAAGCGACGAGCGGGCAATGCATCTCTCAAGGGCAGCAGCCGTGGCCTTTCTCATCTATGCCCCGTTCGGGTTCAATCAGGTGCCGCTCTTTGCCTGGCTTGGGAACCAGCTTATCTCCCTTGTCGTATCGCAGGTCCTCTTCATCCTCGATGCCCTCAACTTCACCGTCTCGCTCACCTGCATGAACCCGGTAACCGAACGGGCACTGGACCCGTCGGCCTGCGCCGGGCTTCTGCGGGACACCATCACGAGGAACGGGTACAGCGTCCAGATCATCCTTGGCTGCACCGGCATCCAGAGCATCGCGATCCTGCTGGGCGTTGCAGCAGCAGTCCCGACAACGCTCCGGCAGAAGATGTACGCGTTCCTCATCGTTGCCCCGACAATCTATATCCTCAACCTGCTGCGCAACGCCTTTGTGGTCATGGCGTACACGGACCAGTGGTTCCCGTACTGGCCCGAGATCGCCAGCAACGGGGAGATGGGATACGAGAGTTTCTTCTGGTCGCACAACGTGATCGCCGAACTGCTAGCCCTCGTCATCCTGGTGATGATCGCCTATTCACTCTTCACGCTCATTCCCAGCCTCGGGAAATTCGCCGATGACCTTTACCAGATGTACATTGGCGAATTCAGGAAGGCGTTCTGCAAGAGCAAATGAATTCCCTTTTTTCTTTTACATGCTCTGTTAAAATCCTTGAACTAAACGGGATTCGAGAGTCCTCTATGG
>NZ_PIZH01000708.1 GCF_002835825.1 Methanoregula sp.
GCATGGACTTCTGAGTCCGGCAATAATTTACCAACCCTTTTTTATTCGGTCTTTCCCGCAACAACCCTTACACCCGAAGTCCCGGTCCGGGTTGAAATTCATAAGCTGAAGTCGTTCACGAACAACAACATGCCCGAAAACAGATATCCTGAAACGATCCGACGGGAAAAAAGAGAGCGGTTTTGTTCTACCGGGGTGTCAGGTTGTCGAGACCGTTGTCTGGATTTTCGGGGCTCCGACAACCGACTCGCCCTTCTTGACAATGACAAGACCGGTGGCATTAGTGTGGGGATCGATGTACCCAAACGAGCCCTCATTCTGGCTGAAGGTGTGCCCGAACCGTGCACCGGGGACGATGTCGTTTGAGGAGAACTTGATCCCGATGTCGGGCAGCGTCTGGATCTTGTGGACGGTGCGGTCCTCATTCACCCAGGCTATACCGGTTCCCGGCAGAACCATGATCTCCTGCGGCACGAACGTGTTGTTCCGTATATAGATGATCGTGGTCTGGGAGTGTGTCAGCTGGGGCTTGGGAGTTGCTGTCGGGACGGCAGCAGTAGTAACGACCTCGGTCACTTCAGCGGGTGCCGGTGTTGCACCGGTTTCGGCGGGCACTACGGCTGTTGCCGGCGGCATGGTCGGCTCTGTGGTGGGTTCCGGGGTCGGTACAGGCGCTGCCTGCTGTTGGGTACAGCCGCTTGCGGCAACCAGCAGAAGCAGAAAGATGCACACTCCATACACAATCTTCATAGCGAATTTATTGAATTCTTCGTAATATTAAATTTACTTCACGATTTGGCACGGATTTCCCATACAGGCCTCATTTTTCTGCCCGCATTGGAAAAAACCTGAAATTTTTTTGTCCGGTTGTATACCCGCTCCCATGTGATCGCTAGACCTGTGCGGGGGGATTTCATACGATTGAGGAGCAGCACAGCCTGAAGCAACAGCTTAATGAACCCGAACGCATGCACTATCACTCATGAGCGACCGCTTTATCCTCACCCTGTACCGGGCCGACTGTTACCACTGCAGGGAGCTTGCCGATCAGATCATCGACGCAGTTCCCAACAGGCCCCAGGTGTCGTGCTCCGACTCCGGCGCAC
>NZ_PIZH01000709.1 GCF_002835825.1 Methanoregula sp.
CAATGGTGGAGTTCGCGGCAGAGGCTGAGACACCGGTCAATGGATGGGTCGCCTGGCAGGTCCCTGCCAAAGACCATCCCGAGCGCCATCACTCCTCCAACAACAGCGCCACACGAACAGCCGGCACCCCCGATGCCGAGCGGGAACCCTGATGCCATGCGGATTACCCGTTCGGGATATCCGAGCTGGAACCCGTCGTTTACCGCTTTGACGATCGCCTCCGTGCAGTAGAACTGACCGGATCGGTAATACTCTTCTGCAGTCTTCCGGATATCTGCGGGTTGTACCGTTCCAGGTTGTTTATTCATCTGCGCACTTCCGAAGCACTTTTATTTTTGGAGTCGAACTTCAGCTTTGAGCGGGATAGCATGCTGAATGGTGAACATCCCCATGCAGCGTTTCAGGGCATACTCCTTCAGGTCCTGAACCTGTGATTCCGATACATCACCCTTCACATCCAGGAATACCCGGTATTCGTGGATGAGCGGGTTGTTGCCAAGGTCGAACTGGGCAGTATAATCGAGATCTGCCTCAACCCGGGTCTTTACCGAAGTCAGAGGGATGTTGCGCACCGCTGCTTCAGTAACAAACGTACTGGAGTAAGATGCGGCAAACCAGAAGAGACCAAAGGCCATCGGCCCGGGCCGGCAACCGGGGCCGGCTAAGTTCGGGTAGCTGGCTTCCAGCGCGTACATGCCATCTTGTACTTTGACGTTCGACCGGAACTGGGGCCCTCCCTCTTCAAAGAGCCAGTCGCCTTCAATCTTTGCGGTGAATTTCGCCTCAGCCGGGGTTGTCTGGATCTCTTTTTTGTAGGCGATACATTGGGCCTTATCAATGTTGTTCAAGGTCATAAGTAAACACCAGTATCTAATCCTGCATGAAAGTAAAAATAATTTGTTAAATTTTCCTTTCCGTGATGCTAATGCCCTTAACAAATAACAACATCCCGGTTCCGACGACATTATGGGGTGAGCCACCTTCACCGCGCAGCACACGGAGTGTCGGTATCTTCAGGAATCACCTTTGGATCTCCGACGGCGTTCAATACAATGCACCTGATTGTTTCATACAGATTTGATTAACAAATTAAATAAATTTTGCAT
>NZ_PIZH01000710.1 GCF_002835825.1 Methanoregula sp.
ACCCATGAGAGGGCACCCAGGATGAGGGCAAAGGCGAGCCCGACAACAATGGAGACGACGAAGGCTGTCGAGAGATAGACCTCAAAGGGAGTCTTGAACCGGGCCGAGAGCATGTCGTTCCTCAGCTGGGCATACTCGTCGCGTTTGCCCTTCATCCGGTGGCCAAGGAGGTTGAAACAGAACCGTTCGATACTATTCATAGAGATCCTTCCTCACTTTCTCAATAACGGCTTCAGGATCGCGGTGGTACGAGATGAGGATCTTTGCCACGTCCTTGTAATGGCGGATCTTTTTGATCCTCATCCACTCGAGCACTTCCTGCCTTCGCTTGAGTTCCTCGCGCATCCGGTTCTCGCTCCAGCCCTTGGACTCCATGATCTCTTCAAGAACATAGGACTTACCGGAGTAGGTGTGCTCGTCTGTCGCCGACCGCCACTTGAAGACCTCGTTCGTGATGAGTTCGTTGGTCCTCGGGTCGATATCGAGCACTTCCACGATCTGCTTATTGCGCCTGATACGCTTCCCGCCGACCCGGGCCTGCACCTGGATACAGATGAAGTCGAGCGCCGAGAGCATGTTCCGCGGCACGTCCATGGGCGGGTTCTCGATACGGTGCACGACCGAAGCGACCGAGTCCGCGTGCGTTGTCGAATAGGTGACGTGGCCCGTGCTCATCGCCTGGAAAAGGGTCTGGCACTCCTTGCCACGGACCTCACCCACGATGATGTACTCGGGTCGTTGTCGCATTGCAGCACGCAGCAGCTCGTACATGTTGATCTCACCCCTGCCCGCGGTGTCGAACGAGTCCCTGGTCACGCTCGGGATCCAGTTCGGATGCGGCAGTTTCACTTCGCGGGTATCCTCGAGAGAGACGATCTTTGCCATCGGGGGGATGAAGAGCGAGATGGCATTCAATGCCGTCGTCTTCCCCGATGCGGTCCCACCGGCAAAGATGGAAGACTTGCCGTTCTCCACGGCAAGCCAGATGTACGAGATGGCGAGAGGCGAGAAGGTGTGCCACTCGATGAGGTCGGTCGGCGTGATGGGTTCGTCCTTGAACTTACGGATGGTGAACGTGGATCCATGGGCCGTTACTTCTGTCCCGA
>NZ_PIZH01000711.1 GCF_002835825.1 Methanoregula sp.
GATATAGTCTGCCATGGGTGTTCTCTCCTAAGTTTTTTAGAGGAGAGATCCTCCGGACCTCTCCTGTTTTCTGGTCGAAGAACGCTTATGCGTTCTTCTCCTCCTCGGGGTTCTTTTGAATCCTTCGGACGTCTCGGGGGCCCCTTTGACACTACAAGATTGCACAGGGAGATATAACCGACTCCCCACGAAAAACCAATCCGAGTCCTACACACTCCCCGTTGCACGAACCGGTGAAGGAGCGGTACGCGATTTCTGTACCGCTGGTCCTGCAACCCCGGTTGTGCAATCCGTCTTCTCTTTTCGTTTCTCCTGCCACCCTTCCTGCATGGTCTCGACATTCCAGATACCGCCCCGGAAGACCCGGTACCGGAGGAGCCCGGCCACCCTTGAGAAGAGCCAGAACTGGATGTTGTCAGCGTCAGACTCCCAGTACGGCTGCATCTCCAGCACCTCGCGGGAGTAATAGTACCGCACATCGGATGCATTCCTCACCGGCTCGCGGGGACGGACTATACGGATGGAAAGATTCTCTCTCCCCCGTTGGGCAATCAGGTCGAACGGCCGGTCAGGATCATCGACCCTCCCGACAATATAGCCCCACTCCTTCAGGATGCGGGCCGCCTCGCTCACCCCGCAGGGGATGTTTCTCCCGGCCGGTTTCCTTCCCGGTTTCAGTTTCCCGCTGCCTGACCGTATTCCCTTCCGGCTCTTCCGTGCCATCACGGTAGAACAGTCTCTCTTTGCCTTCCCGCGGATTTCCCGACAGGTATGTCCTGCACTGTCCTGAACATCACCCGACACTTCGTTTTCATAACCGGATGTAGTAGTTCCTGACCTCATGATTGGTATCCTCCTGTTTGTGATTTTTCATTCTTTTTCTTCATCGGTCAGGGCCGGGCTGTCAGCGGCCCCGGGCGTACCCGGATCGCCAGGTTCGCGCAGGGGGTGTACCCCTGCCGGACTCCCGGGCGAGGCGGGCTGCCCTTCTTCGATGCGGGATGCGGTAAACCCAAACCACACGGAACTCATTGCCTTCTCTTATACACATCTGACACATCCCACGAAGAGGCAACATCTGAACCTGGATGTCGCCGCACCATA
>NZ_PIZH01000712.1 GCF_002835825.1 Methanoregula sp.
GTGGGCTTGTTGCGCGGCCCCGGTAGGGCCACGGCCGCGGTCCCGTCAATTAAGGTGGACTCCTCTCCGTTCCACTCCATTTCCGCCATCTCCCCCACGGAGGTGATGATCCCCTTCTCATCGAGGACAATGTCGACACTCTTGTTCTCCACCACACAGTTTATTATCAGGAGGGAGTGATTCTTCTCGAATATCCCGTCAATATCTTCCGAAGTCATTGATCTTTTCACTCCGTTCAACTCATATGTGTAATGATAGTATTCACAATCTCTTCGGTCCGGTCCTTGTGCTCCCGCGAGACGCTGACAATATGCTCGTACGTCAGCACCTCCTCCCCAAGGCCGTTTGCATAGTTCTCGATGGTGCAGAGCGCAGCAAAATCCATCCCCAGTTCGCGGGCAAGCGTTGCTTCGGACGCTACCGTCATGCCGACAATGTCTGCGATCTTTGCCAGCGCTTCCACTTCAGCCACCGTCTCGATCCGCGGGCCCCGCGTCTGGACATAGATCCCGCCGTAGCGCGCCTGCGGGATCAGTTTTTTGAGGTTCTGTGCAAGGTCCTGCGAAAGCTCAGGGCGGACATGCTCGATCGCATGGTCGTGGATAGACGGGATGTCGGTCATGCTCACGTAATCCGTGGGGATCAGGAGCGAGCCGGGCGTGATCTCCCGTTTCAGCGATCCTGATGACCCGAATGCCACGATCCGGGTGACGCCCGCGATGGCCATGGCCGCAAGATTGGCCCGGTAGTTGATCCGGTGCGGGGGGCAGCTGTTCTGGTGGCGCATCAGCATGACAAGATCCCTGCCGCAGAGCAGCTCAGCGGGGCCGAACGGCGTTGCCACCGTCTTCTTCTCTAACTGCGGGAGCGTGGAGAAGAGCAGGCTCGTGCCCCCGATGATCCCGAGCATCAGCCCCTCCAGGGAGGGAGACTGGCAGGCAGAAGTGTTGTAACAGCCATGGAATCCTTTCCTTCCGTGAGAAATGTTGGCGGCGATGCACTAATATATACCGTAGTATGGGGGGAACTGATGCGCGTACCTGGATCCGGGCCGGGAGTTGACTCACCAATTCTTTTATCCTATGGCGTCCTACTAGATAGG
>NZ_PIZH01000713.1 GCF_002835825.1 Methanoregula sp.
ATACCATAGCAAAGACCATACAGGTGAATCCTTTTATGATACTCGTACCAGATACCAGCGTCCTTATCGACGGGCGCATAACCTCAATGATACAAACCGGTGAATACAAAGGTGCAACAATAATCGTCCCGGAAGCAGTGATCGCCGAACTCGAGGCGCAGGCCAACAACGGCCGCGAAATCGGGTTCTCGGGGCTTGCCGAGCTCCAGTCGCTGTGCAAAATGGCCGAAGAGAAGACCATCGAACTCAGATTCTCCGGTATCCGGCCATCGCTCGAACAGGTCAAACTCGCCAGCGGAGGCGAGATCGACGCGATGATCCGGGGTATAGCAATCGAGAACAATGCACGGTTCATCACCAGCGACAACGTGCAGGCCGAGGTGGCCCGGGCCAAGGGGCTCGACGTCATCTACCTAAAACCGCAGATCACCGATTTTGTCCCGCTTGCCATCGACCAGTTCTTTGACGAGCACACCATTGCCGTGTACTTAAAGGAACGCGTCAGCCCGAGCGCCAAGAAAGGATCGATCAGCGACATGAAACTCGTGAAGATCCGCGATGCGCCAACGAGCGAGTACGAGCTCCGGATGATGGCGCAGGAGATCCTCGAGCGGGCCAAGCGCGACCCCGACGGCTTCATCGAAGTCGAGAAACGCGGCGTCACGGTCGTCCAGATCGGGTCCATGCGTATCGCCATCACCCGCCGGCCGTTTTCGGACGGCATGGAGATCACCGCGGTCCGGCCCATCGTCGACGTCACCCTGAAGGACTACAAGAAGTCCGACATCATCACGAGGAGGATATTAGCCGAGAAGCAGGGCATGCTCATCATCGGTGCGCCCGGCTGCGGCAAGACCACGCTTGCCCAGAGCGTCGCAACCTTCCTTGCCGACGCCGGCCATGTGGTCAAGACCATGGAAGCCCCCCGCGAGCTCCAGGTGCCCGACAACATCACGCAGTACACCACGCTCGACGGCAGCATGGCCAACACGGCCGACGTCCTCATGCTCGTCCGGCCCGACTTCGTCATCTTCGACGCACTCCGCACGACCGAGTACTTCCGTGTCGTTGCCGACATGAGCCTTGCCTGCATCGGCATGAG
>NZ_PIZH01000714.1 GCF_002835825.1 Methanoregula sp.
TTGTAGATCCAGCTCTCACTGGTCATGAGATTGGTCTCACAGCCATCTCCATTAACATCGATAGTACCCTTGTTCATGCAGTCGCCGTACCCGGGCTGGCAGGACAGGATCGTGCATTTTGCATTGGCGCAACCAAATTCAGCAGCATTCTTCACGTCACGCGTTGTGCAGTCATTTCCGCAGGCACCGCAATTATTGACATTCGTCTGAATATCGGTGCAGGTGTCCCCGCACAAGGTCTTTGGCGCATCACAGGAAGGTAGCATATCGGGCCGGATCGAGATGCTTGGCCTGACCGCAACATCCTTCTGGATAGTTGCAGGTGCCGGGGAAACCGGTCGTGGTTTTGCAATCGCCATCTCTCCAGAGGACGAACTGATTAGGTCCATACCAAATCCGAATTTTGCAATGAAGATCACCGCAAGGACAATGACCGCAATCGCAATGACGACATGCATTGCACTCATCTGCGGAAAGCCGGACTTCTGTTCTTTTTTGGGATCAGATCGCTTTTCATCAGCCAATGTTACCACCAGTCAGCATACGGAACTAACCGTGTAAGAGAACTGCAGGGAACCTTATAAAAATTTTTAAATTGATTCAGTTGTTTCGTGCGATCCGCAGCTAAGAAGTGCTGCGCGGATTTTCTTCTCCGCACTCCACCACACAACCGGGAGGAGAACCAGAAGGGCAATGGCAAGACCGGCATATTCCTGTTCGAGCATGAGGTTGAAGATCCCATGGACGCCGATCGCCAGGACCAGTCCTCCGACAATGACGATGGTACGCCGGTTGCCGGCGGGCATGAACTTTGCAATCCCGAGGCTGTACCCCCAGAAGATGGCAAAGAGTGCATGGCCGGGGACCGAGAGGACAGCCCGCAGGGTTCCGGTAAGGAACAGGGAAGAAAGGGTCTGGATGTCCAGGACATAGGCAATATTTTCTACCGTTGCAAACCCGAGGGCAGTTTCCGTTGCATAGACAATGCCGTCCATAGGCTCATCGAACTCCTTGTCCCGGGATACGAACAGGGCGACCATGGAAAATTTCAGCATCTCCTCAAGCGCCGGTACCACGAGAGAAACGAAGAGTATGGTTGTTA
>NZ_PIZH01000715.1 GCF_002835825.1 Methanoregula sp.
AGGCACCGACATCCGGCCCTGCATCCTGAAGGTCAGCGCAACCATCAACCGGGTCAAACGGCAGATCAAGTTCACCAAGGAATACCAGGACATTGGCAATCACTCACCGGAATGGCAGAATGTTACCGACTCTATCACCCGGGCGCGGGTCGGTTTCGATCTCAGGAAGGTCTCGCTCGATGTCGAGATCAAGAACGTGGAGGTCCTTGCGGACCGGCTGCTCGAAAAGGTATTTTATTACATGATAGAAAATGCCCTCCGGCACGGGGGCGAGAAACTCACCCGCATACGGTTTTACACGCATTCCAAGGGAGATGATCTCATGCTGGTCTGTGAGGATGACGGGGTAGGGATCCCGGCCGAGAAGAAGATGTTTTTATTCCCTGAGGGTTATGGCAAGCATTTCGGGTACGGCCTGTTCCTGATCAAGGAGATCCTTTCGATAACCGGTATTACCATCCGCGAAACCGGTGTCCCGGGAAAAGGCGCCCGTTTCGAAATGTACATTCCGAAGGGTGCGTACCGGAAGACCGGTCTTGGCATTGTAAAATAGGCCGGTTCCAGCAATCTTTTTTTTTCAGCACAGTGCCGGATGGAACCCGGCACATATGACCCCCATAGCACCGCGGGGTATTTCACCCGTGGCCTCTACCAGCAGGATAAAATCGCACCGGTTCCTTATGTGAGATACAGGAAACCAATCGCACCATGGCACCCGTTGAACGCGAGCCCCCGGATATCGAGAGGCTGAAAAAGGCTGCAGATGCCGAGGGTCTTATCCTGGCGCTCGCATTCCCGCAGCACAAAATACGGGAAAAATCCATAAAAGCCCTCGCCGGGATGGGACCGCGGGTGATCCCTGCACTCCTGCGTCATTTCACGCCGAAAGAAGATACCGGGATACGGGACTGCTCCGGTGAGGTGATCCGCCTCCTGGGAAAACCGGCAGTTGCCCAGCTAACGCGGGCACTGCACCAGGCCGATGACCGGGTCCGGGCCTCTGCGGCTCTGGCGCTCGGGTATGCGGGAAAACCGGGGGCACCTCCCCTGCCGGCAGCCCGTAGCAATCCGTCACGGGACGGCCGGACCCGGGACGCGGTG
>NZ_PIZH01000716.1 GCF_002835825.1 Methanoregula sp.
TGCAGGTACCGCCCGATGTTGACGGGAGGCGCAAGTGCCGTTCCTCGGTTGGCTGCCGGGGCGTCCTGCTCGGCGCAGGGTTTGTTGCCCCGGGCTTCCGGGGGCAGCTCACCATCTGCCTGACCCACATGGGAAGCGAAGATGCCAGCAACCGGCCAAACGATCGAATCGTCCAGTTGATCCTGCACGAGGTTGCGAACAGCAGTGAAGGGTATTCCGGGAGGTACCAGGACAGCGTCGGCGCGGTGGAGGCACGATGACCCTCATCCGGACAGAGCGCAAGTATGTCGAGGTCCTGCGGATCCCGAAAGAACATCGCGACCCGATGGGTGCAAAACGCCTCTCCGAGCTGATGGCGGAACGGGGTTTTATCTTAAGCGACCGTGCGGTCCAGTACTACCTGAGTTATCTGGACACCATGGGGTATACCGAGAAGATCGGAAACCAGGGCCGCATCCTGACCCCCGCCGGATTTGCCGAGACCGACAACGCCCTTGTGGATGACCGTATCGGTTTTGTCATCGCAAAACTTGAACGCCTTGCCTACCGGAGCACGTTTGACCCCACGACCAGCACGGGCGATGTAGCGTATAACCTCTCCATGGTCCCGAAGGGATCGTTTGAGAAGGCAAAGGAGTTGTTTGACGACGTTGTCCGGGCGGGCTGCGGGTTCTTCAACACGTATAAAATCGTTGACCGCGATCCCCGGATTCCATCAGGGTATGTCGGGTTCATCACGGTCTGCAGCATCACCATGGACGGGGTCTTCCAGCGCAAGGGAATACCCGTGAAGATGGCATACGGGGGGCGGCTGAAGATCGAGAACAATATTCCCAAAGAGTTCAACGACCTTATCGGGTACCGGGGGACCACCATCGACCCCCTTGAACTGTTCATCTCTGCCGGTCTCACTTCTATTGGGAGGTACACGCACTCGCGGACCGGCATCACGCTTGCGAATGTCCGGGAGGTCCCGACGGCCTCCGAAGATCAGGTCAACGAGACCATCCGTCTCATGAACGCCTGCGGGTTTATCTTTCCCATCACCATGGGAAGCCAGGTATTCAACCTTCCCCCGAACCCGAACCGGCTCTCCATCGT
>NZ_PIZH01000717.1 GCF_002835825.1 Methanoregula sp.
CTTCAAGATAGGGAAGATCGCCATGGTTCACGAAGTCAAGAACGCACCTGCCGATGCACTCCTCCGGTTCGTACCCGAGGACGGCCCGGACGGCCGGTGAGATGTAGGTGAGGGTGAGGTCACCATCATGGTAGTTGATGATGTCGATAGCGGTATTGGCAAGGAGCTCGAACTTGCGCCGGCTGGTCTGGAGTGCAGCCTCCATCGCCCTGCGTTCCGTTACATCCCGGACCGAGATGATAGCTGCCGGACCTCCATCATACGTTATACGGTTGCCCATAATCTCGATCTCGCGCGGGGTGCCGCGTGCGCTCCTTATCCGGTAAACCCGCAACACTCCTTTTGCCCCTGCCACGACCGCATGGAAGTCGCGTGTAGCCGGTTCAAGAGATTCAGGTTCAAGGAAGTCAAAGATGGTATACGGTTGTGCTGCCGTGGTGCTGTCAAGCTCGAGCAGGGAGATGATGGCCGGGTTCGTAATCAGAATCCTACCGGTAATATCGGCGATGATGATGCCATCCAGCGTGAATTCGGCCATCTGCCGGTAATGGGCGAGGGTCTCGGCAAGCTGTCCCTGCGACGGGTCCGTATCCGGTTCCATTCTCTCACGAACGGATAGGGTTTTTCCGCCAATTAATGCTTTTATTTTGATATTCGGGGGGGGAACGGGGAATTCCGGGCCGCTTTCAATCTTTCTGCGAGCGCCCGGGGGCTGCCCGGAATCCCCGTCCCGGCTCGTCCCGGGCAAGGCCGACAACCGAGACCACCGAACCGTCCACGCCGAGCACGGGGGAGAACCGGATGCTGACACGGCTCGTTCCTCCCCGGTTGGGAACTGTCACGGCACGGGCGTCCGGCTCCTTTGTCTCCACAACCCGAAGAATTCCCGTGAGATACTTCTTTGCGTCATCATTTGAAAAAATGTCAGCAACCCTTTTCCCCACCAGGTCGCCTGGCAAAAACCCGGTCATCCTGCAGGCGCTGGCATTGGCACCGGTGATGGTGCCTTGAATGGTAAAGATAATGATGCCATCCAGAGTATTTTCAAAAATAGCCTGGTATCGCCGCTCGCACTCTTGAAGAGCCTGCTCCGTCCGGATC
>NZ_PIZH01000718.1 GCF_002835825.1 Methanoregula sp.
ACCACCGGCCCGCTCATCGTGAAACTGGACGATGCCGAAGTCCTGCGGGTCACCGGCCAGGGCTCGGGATCGCCAACCTGGTACGAGGGCTCGTTCTCCTGCCCCTCCGGCAGCCACACGGTATCGTTCACGGTCGAAGGGACTAACTATTTCACGGATATTGACGACGTCTCCTTCCTGGGCTCCTCCACGCCGACCCCCACGATCACACCGGTACCTTCTCCCACCCCGACCGACCAGGACCTGACCACCGGTCGTGCCGCGGATACCTCAGCTGACGGGAAATGGACCGTCTATGTGCCCGGACATGTGGTCGATGACGATCCCAATACGTACTGGATGAGCAGGAACGCGGGATCAAACCCGCTTCCGTCATGGTGGAGCGTTGAACTGGAGTATCCTGCCGAGCTGAACCGGATCCGGATCAAATCCGGTTTCTACCAGCCGAAGGACTGCAGGCTCCAGGGAAGCCATGACGACAGCACCTGGTACGATGTCCGGTCATTCTCCGTCCAGAACAACGACCAATGGCAGGAGTTTACGGTGAGCGGCAGCGGGGGATACCGGTACTACCGGATCTACGTAACCACTTCATGGAGCCAGTGGGGCGATGTCTGTATCCATGAGGTTGAGATGTACGGGACCTGGGCAGAGCCGGCACCTACGCCGACCCCTACGCCGACACCTGCCCCGAATCCGGATCTCACTACGGGTCGTTCCGGATATGCTTCAGCGGACTACTCCCATAGTATATACGGTCCCGGAAAAGCGATCGACGATCTGATATCGACGTACTGGATGAGCGGGAACGCAGGGTCCAACCCGCTCCCCTCCTGGTGGGGCGTACAGCTGGAATCTCCCGGAATCGTTTCCACCATCCGGATGCTCTCCAGTTTTTACCGGCCGAAAGACTGCGTACTGCAGGGCAGCAATGACAACGTGGTCCTGACCGATCTCCGGTCCTTCCAGTTCCAGAACAACGATCAATGGCAGGAGTTTCCCGTAACCGGCGCCGGGAGTTCCCGGTATTACCGGATCAATCTCTCTTCGTCCTGGAACACGATGTACCCGGGGGTTGTCTGTATCCACGAGACCGG
>NZ_PIZH01000719.1 GCF_002835825.1 Methanoregula sp.
CTCAAGTACGACATCGCGCATGCCTTCAACGAATTTTATGCTGCCAACCACCAGGTGCCCGCCGCCGCTGATACCGCCGCCGGGAATCTCGGTACGGAGCTCGCGCACCATCCGGGGAATATTCATGTGGACGCCTCGTGAGCGCAGGACGGCAAAGTCCGGCCCGAACCCGATGGTGACGACCGGTTCGCCGGCATGTGCCTTGCAGAGGCGGTCGTGCACCTCGCCACTTGTCTTGCCCGGGGGCGGGAAGGTGAATTTGTGGGCATGGATCTCGACATCGATGAGGAAGCAGTGCGCCTCGTTTGCAAGAACCCGCGGGACAACATGCGGCATGCAGGCATTCATCTGGTCCTCGATCATGGTGTTGGCACCTTCGACAAGGAGCCGGACAAGGTTCCGGTGCCGTTCAGTATTGCCGGTGATATTCAGGATGTCCTTGACGATCTCCCGCCCGTCATTGAACCGGAGCCAGAACTGCTCATAGTCAAGGGCAAGTGCGATATCCCTGCAGACCTCTTCGGGATAACTGTCGCGGACAAGTGAAAGGAAGAGGGCGCGTTCGGGAGCCTCGCTCCGGTCCCCGACCCCGGCAACGGCCGGGAGGTGGCGGATGATGGGCTCGACTTTGGGGTTGATGAGCCGGGCGACTTCCGTCCCGAGCATCCCGGCCGTGATCCCGAAGTCGCCGCCAACATGGTACGGGTTGACATGGGCCCTGAGGTACTTGTCGATGGTAGCGTCAGGGTGGTGGTGGTCGATGACGGCGAAATCAATATCGTAGACACTCGCGATACGGTACGCCGGCTCGTCCTCTTCCGTGGACCCGTTGTCCGTCAGCAGGACGAGCGGGATCTTCTGGCCGAACCGGGCATGGTCTTTTAAGGCAAAGTCAAGGTCGCGGGTGATGTCCTCGATCTCATAGAAGGGGGCTTTCGAGGGCGCACGCTTGAAGAGGAAATAATCAGCATCGAAGTCGCCGCCGGATTCCCTTATGAGCGAGACGACCGCCTGCTCGATTGCAACCGAGGAACAGATCCCGGCAGCATCGGCCTGGTGGCGGAGGATGAACGGCAGGAAAGTGACGACGACCTG
>NZ_PIZH01000720.1 GCF_002835825.1 Methanoregula sp.
GATCCATCTTTGTGCACCGGTCATAGGCGACAATGGACCGGCCGTAGTCTTCCATCCGGAGAAGGGCGTATCCCTGGTTGCAGTACGCATTGACGTTGTTGATCTGGACCTCGAAGAGTTTGTCGTACGCCTCCGCCGCACCATCGTAGTCCGTCAGTCCGAACAGTGCAAGGGCCCGCGCGTTCAGGGCAACCGGATCCATTGCCCTGAGCGCCAGCGCCTGGTTTGCTGCAGACAGAGCAGCGACATAGTCCTTCTTTGCATTCAGCGATGCCGCTTTACCGGCAAGGGCCTGGGGATATTTCGGGTTGAGCGCAAGAGCGTTGTTGAAATAGGTGATGGCCATGTCATGGTTGCCGGCCATCGCGGCATTCTGGCCTTTTGTATACCATTCGAGGGCATCCTCTGCACAGACTGCGGGTATCAGCAGCACGACGATGAGGACGAGAAAGATCGTTGCTCTCATATTCACATGACGAAGTTTTGTTTCAACGCTGATGAATCTATTGCTCGTACGCCGCGGGTCATTGTCCCCGGATCTTTTCGTGGGGCATACAGGAGCATCGCCCGATTGTACCAACGACCGACAGTGAAGCAAAGACACATGCGCCAAACGCTGCAAAAAAACCCATCCCCCCTGCGATAAAACCTGCCGCTGCAGGGAGGATTGCCATGCCAAGGTAACTGGTTGTTGCAAAAAGCCCCATGACAACGCCCTGATGTCCGGTCTCACTGGCAAGGAGCGCCATCTGGGCGATCATGACTACGCCGGCGACAGCGCCGATGATCAAGAGACCTGCGGGGATAAAGAAGGAGACGATAACACCCCCGGCCATCAGGAATGCCGACAACCGGATAGCCGGCACCGGCTGCACGGTCGTCCGCGAGAAGACGATGACGGCTGCGATCGTTGCAATGCTCATGCCGGCTATCCAGATACCGAGGATGTCGGACGGTGCCAGCGAGTGATGGGGGTACAGCGAGGTGAGCACCCCGGTGATCCCGATAAGGACGACTGCAGGGTAAAAGAGCCGTCCGTACTGCTGGACGAAAGGTACAAGAATGCCATGCCCGGACGAACCGGTGGTGGAGGG
>NZ_PIZH01000721.1 GCF_002835825.1 Methanoregula sp.
GATCTATACTTCAGATAGTGCGATTCGATGTATTTCACCGGTCCCCAACAGCGAATCCATTATTGCCTGTACTGATCGGGCCCTTGTTTTTTTCAATGGGACTTCTTTAGGTTCAGGTCGTGATTTTTCTCGGAATCACTTGGTTCCGGCAGGACGGGAAAATTCCACGGGCCCCGATCTGATTCCACCCTCACGATCCAACTTTCTTTCGGCAATCGCAGGGCTCCTGAACATAACCCCGGTTGTTCCCTTGTGATGCGGCAGGATTGTTCCGGCCTTTCAGGGTCCTATGAAATGGCGGGGCCACTCCCAAGGGTGGGAACAACTCCGACCAGACCTCTTCTTTTCGGGCTGTGCCAATCCGAGCCCTTTACCTGGGCGGATTCCCTACTTTTCGAGGATCGACTCTCCGATGGTGGATCCGGGAGATACGCCGGAGGGGGGTCCGGAACACCCCCCGGCCGGTCAGCTACTGAACAGAAACAGGAGGTGCCCCGGCCAACCGCGATTGTAACGTTGCCGTGCATTACCTCACCAATTCCCGTCGTAAAACTTGATCAATTCCGGAACAATTACCGTGTTTTCCGGAATCATTGCCTCATCAAAATAGGGGGGTGAGGCAAAACGCGTACAACCGGGCGATTTGCGGGCCCGGAGTATTTCCCCCGAATGGAGGGTAAATCGGGGGTAAACGACTATGCGATAGGTTCTCGACTGCGAAGGTCGGCTGGAGCCTCCCTTCTCATCCTCAAGGTCTTGACAGTCCTCTCAGAACCTGGAGCAGGAGAACTCGATGCTCATCAGACCTGAGAGATGAGAAGACCAACAGGTCTTCGAAGAGCCCGTGGCTCTTCGACTAGGGAGAAACTCCCCCACCCTTCTCCCTCTCTGCAACCCCGGCAAGGTACTCGATCGTCTTCCCGAACTCGAGCCGGTTCCCATCACGGTCGATCCCCACGATCGTGGACGGCGTGACCTGGAAAAATCTCCACGTACCGTGCCGGGACCGGATCCATAGCTCGGTCACCACCGCAGCGTCGCCGGCGATGACCCGGAGCCGGGCGGGGTCGCTTGCGGAATACCCCACAAGCTC
>NZ_PIZH01000722.1 GCF_002835825.1 Methanoregula sp.
ATGAAGACGAATTCCCGTCCCCGCTTCTCTTTCGTGAGATACCCGAGATCGGCTAAGTGGAGGAGATCCGTCCTGGCAGTTTCATACACCGTACCATACTGCTGCATGATCTCCCGGATCGTGAAGTACTGTTCGCGCTGCTCCATCATGGTGCGCAGGATATCTCCCTCCCGCTGGCTTATTTCCGGTATCGTTCGGACAATGGCCTTCGTGGCTGCCTGTTCAGCCTGTTTTGCTTCAAGATAGTTCAGCAGGTCTTTTCGTGCCGCATCGATGCAGGTGAGATTGTAGAGGAGGAAATAGGTGAGATCCATGTCATCGTATTCGGAGTGCAGGTACGCCAGGGAATACTTCTTCTTTGACCGGAGGATGATCCGGGAGATGGGCATATATTCAAAGAGCCAGTATCCCCGCGAGACAACGTACCAGTAGAAGATGCTGCGGGCGGTCCTCCCGTTCCCGTCCTCGAACGGGTGGATGTATCCGATGAGGTAGTGGAGGATGATCCCCTTAATAATCGGGTGGATGTAGTCTTCGCCCGGATCATTGGCTGTCCCGGTATCGTTTGCGAATGTGCAGAGAGCGTCTATCATGGGCACGATCTCGTGGAAATCCGGAGGTGTGTGGTAAATGACCCGGGTCACCGGGTTTGCAACAACAATATCATTGTTTGTCCGGAACTGCCCGACCGCATCGTCACGGATCGTCCCGTTTGTCACCAGCCGGTGGATCTCAAGAAGGAGAGCCGGCGTGAGCACAGCATCCTTGTGCTCAAGAATGAAGTTCATCGTCTCGTAATTGTTGGCCACCATCCGTTCGGAGACAGTTTTCGGCTTGCGGCCCTTCTTCAGCATCTCTTTTGCAACCTTCCGGGTTGTTGCCGCGCCCTCAAGAAGACTTGAGGCGATGGCCTCTTCCATGAACGAGTTGATGATGTAGGATGGTTCGAGCCGGATGGTCTTGTTGTGGATTTTGATGTTGCCGGAAAGATACCTGTCAATTGCATGAAGGTGCTTTACAATCTCCGGGATGATTGTATACACGAGTTTCACGGGAGGGTAGGCAACCTTCTCCTGCCGCATCTCCCGGTAGA
>NZ_PIZH01000723.1 GCF_002835825.1 Methanoregula sp.
GCTTCAGCGGCTCCATCAAGAACAAACTGGGCAAGGTGGCGTGTGGTGCTCCGGAGTGTCCGGGGGCTCCCGTTGATGGCAAGGATCTTCATATTGTTTTCCGGATCACCGTTGGTCGCCATGAATTAAATGCGTGCGGCCGGATGCCGGTGAAAAAAGATTTGAGAAAAATTTGAAAAATTTTCTGTACTGGAAAAAATTATTTTTTCAGAATTTTTTCCAGCCAGTCTCCGATGAATGTTCCCGCGACCATGATGATAACAAAGACGATGATCACGAGGATCGTGCCGAAAATTCCCGGGAAAACAAAGCTCAGGCTGGTGGTGCCGGGAGAGAGGAACATCGAGATAAGTACGGCAAGGATGCCAATGACGAACCCAAGGGCCGCACCGTTCCGGAGAATCCCCCAGTAGTCTTCCTTTCCTTTGTGGAAAAATCCGAATGCGATACCGATGATCAGCGTCAGCAGTTCAAGCCACATGAAAACATACGCACTCCTGCGAGAATATCGGGTGCCTGCGTCAAAAAAGGTTCCGGAGCCATGCCGCAAGGCAGCCGGATACGGGGACAGCGAAAAGTTCGATAACACTGGTTAACAAGACCTCCTCTAAAACGGTCATAGAAGCCACCGGACAGGGGTTCTTTTTGGGCGTCCTGAAATACGTCCAAAAAAAGGGGGCGCCGGACGCCCGCTATTTAGCAGGTTGAAGTGGGAGTAAAATCGCCGCAATTTGGAAACGGGCCCCGAAATCGGAATTTCTCCATCGGCGTGGACCACATTTCCACTCCACGAAAAAGTGCCCTTCGTCCGTTTGCCAATCCGGGCGTTTTACGGGGTTTTTCGGGAGACTCTTTTCTAAGGATGCCCGGGATCGTCTTGTGCTGCCGGAAAAAAGGGGGGGGTTCCGGTTCATTCCGGTGTTGCCGGGCCGGGGGAACCGGAGAAGAGGCCGATAACGATGAGCGCGAAACCGGCACAGAGAACCGGCCCTATCACCGACAGGACAGGAGCCGAGACCATGTACATCTCCCGCAGGGGATAGATCGCGAACGCGAGGGCAAAAAGGAAGCTGCCGATCGTCACCAGCGGTT
>NZ_PIZH01000724.1 GCF_002835825.1 Methanoregula sp.
AATGCATTGTTTCGTGGGAGGACAACAGCCCGATGCGGAACCGCAGGAAAGCATGCTCTGCCTTCTTGTCGCACAGCCGGAAAACATCAGCAACATGAACCTGATGGTGATAAAAAAGATCCTGGATGCACAGTGCACGCCGCTTATCGTATCGGTGAACAAGCCCTACAAGGTCCTTGCCAAAGTATATTTAAAAGAAGGGATCAGCCCGGAATCGTACTATGTCATCGACGCAGTTACGCAGTATTCAGGTGGCGCCACCCCGCCAATTCCCCGCGTAAAATACGTCAACACCCCGGCAAACCTCACGGATCTCGGCATCGCAATCACCGAAGGATTGAAGCAGATGCCACAAGGCAGAAAATGCATCATCTTCGATTCGGTGAGTATGCTCCTCATCCATATCCCTTCTGCAACCGCTTCGAAGTTCCTGCACTTTGTCGTGAACAAGCTCCAGCTTTCGGATGTATCCGGGATCTTCCTTTCCGTTGAAAAAGGTCTCGACCCTGTGGTGATGTCGCAGATGAGCGCGTTCGTAGACCACATCATGGACTACGATCAGGCACAGAAAAACCCCTGCCTTTTTTGACCCTGATTTCCCTCATCAGGCTTTTTTCCGGCACAGGTCGACGAAATGCCTAAACATCCCGGCACTCGCCACCGGGTGCAGGTGCGTGTAACTCCCCAGCGTTTGTGCGACAACCGCACCGTCAAGATTTTCGTGGATCCCAACGCCCCGAGAGAGCGTGTACGCGTACCGGGTCTCCTTCTCCAGCAGGACTTCTGAGTAGTGGAATGCGTGGCCGCGGAAGGATGCCACGCCAACCGGAGAATCCGGGGCGCTCGTCCCTTCCACGTACGTGACAACACGTCTGGCCGGCATCCGTGTCTCGCCACGGAACACCCCGCACATTTCCCCGGACTGCTCCGCGTCCGACCCCTGCCAGCCTTTCTGTAACACCATCCGGTCCGTGAGATCCATCAGCCCTCCGCACTCCGCGTACACGGGCGTGCCGTTCCGGTGAACCTCGCGAATGGCCGCCCGCGTACCGTGTGTGGCTGCGGGGTCCCGCCAGGAAAGCGCGGGGTAG
>NZ_PIZH01000725.1 GCF_002835825.1 Methanoregula sp.
GATCCAATCGGGACACCCGCGTGTAACATAACGATGCGCGAGTAGCATGAGCATGCTACAGTAGCATAACGATGTTACAAAAATCCGGGTATGTTCACGACGGAGCGGTTGGGTGGGGGGTGCCAAACGACCCTTCCGGCCGGACAAAAAACCCGGTGAAAATTTTTTGTCGCACGCGGACCCCTGCCAATAAAATTTCAAACGCGATCGGCCGGCAGCGTTGGGAGCCGGTCCCGGAAGTGCCAGAAGACCAGCGCAAGGGCCACGTAGAAGGCCGCACAGAACCACCCGAACTCGCCCAGCATCGCCTGCCCGGCCTCCGTGGTCGTGGTCAGCAGCGGGTAGAACTGCTGGATGAAGTAGTTCCAGAACCCGTGGAAGAGGATGGCAACCCAGACACTTCCCGAGGCGAGCCGGAGCCACGCAAGGATGATCCCCGCACCCATGACCGAGGGGATGAAGACCGCAAGCGAGTACAAGATCGAGCCGGCCCCGTGGTAGGAGCCAAAGAGGATCAGCGGGAAGTGCCAGGCGGTCCAGATGGCCGCCGAGATGAGTGCAAGTTCCGTAAACCCCATGAACCTCGCAAGCTCAGGGACGAGGAAGCCCCGCCAGCCGAACTCCACGCCCGCAGCGGCAAAGAGGTTGAACGCAATGGCACCCATGAACGCGGGGAGGAACGAGACGGCAAACACCCCTGCTGCCCCCTCCAGACTGAACGGGGCGATCCCGGTCAGCCACGCGGTGCCAAACATGACAAGGCCGGCCGCAACCGGGAGCAGGATTCCAATGGCAACCCATTTCAGGTCGCCAAGCCCAAGGGCAAACCCGGCAAGGTTCCTCTGCCAGATGAGCCGGGTCGCAATCGCGGCAACCGTGGGTCCCCACATGGCACCCACCGCGTACACGGTCAGGATGACCGCGTTCTCTTTTACCAGCGGAGTCGTTGCGGTCATGTACCAGAATATCCCGGAGAAGAATACCGTCAGGATGAGAAAGGTGACAACGGTCTTCTTCGGGTCTGGTTTTAGCGTGACGGCGTGAGTATCCTCCATAGAGTACCTGCCGGCATGGTAGGAGATAAAAC
>NZ_PIZH01000726.1 GCF_002835825.1 Methanoregula sp.
CTATCACAGCATCCAGTTGGAGGGGGGGGGATTTAATGGCGCGGTTTTTATTCTGAACGTGGATGCAGGCATGCATTATCTGCCGGTTTCTTCCCCCAGGAAGGACAATTGCCAAAAGCCATGCGGTGATCGGCCGCAGTAGGAGGAATATCATTCTGTCCTGTCCCAATTATTCTTAAAAAAAAACGGGGAAGGGGAACCGGTTGCTGTCCGCGGGGGTTTTCCGGTAAGGATCAAATGGCGGGAAGCCCGGCGGGTCCGCCAACAAGGGCAAACATGAGCCCTGCAGTGCATTCCGCCCCCTGCTTGCAGCAGAGTTTGCCGGTCGGGTCATCGCAACACCGCCCATCCCCCGCACAATGGAACCCTGCCGGACATCCTCCGCCACACTTCCCGCAGTTGAGCCGGTCTGTGTTGATCTTGACCTCACAACCATCGGAAAAGACACCATTGCAGTTCATGAACCCGCTCTGGCATTGCATTGCTGCTGCCGTTGCCTGGGAGGGAGAGCACGTTCCACCAAGGCACTGGACCGGCTGGGCATGGGGCGGCTGGAAACATGCGTTCCCGCATGCTCCGCAGTTCGCCGGATCAACACTTAAGACCGCACACTTCCGGGTTGCGGGTCCTCCGCCGCTTCCGCCACCGAGATTTGCGCCCATTAGCTCGTTATTCGTACCGGCGCTTCCCTTGAGCTGCTCATTGCCGGATGCAGAAGATCCGCATGCCGTGGATCCAGACGGGCAGGAGAATGTGCAGGCACCATTGTTACAGTACTCACCAGCGTTACAGGCATTGCCGCACATCGAACAGTGGCTGGCGCTCTCCTCCACGTTCGTCTCGCACCCGTCAGACGCGTCCCGGTTGCAGTCGGAGTACCGGGTCAGGCAGTTCATTGTGCACTTCCCGGCAACACAACTGCTCCGGGCGTGCTGCGTTCCGAGATCATACGAAGGACAGACATTGCCGATTGCCCCGCAGTTGTTGATGTCCGTGCTGGTATCAACCGTAACGGTATCCTTCAGCGTGGCACCCGTAGTGGTTACAGTCGCCGGCACATTCCCGGAACGGCTCAGCGTAGTGAGG
>NZ_PIZH01000727.1 GCF_002835825.1 Methanoregula sp.
GCGATCTTCCGCCCCTGCCGGCGGTTGGTGAGAAAGTCGGGACCCTTCACCTCAATTACGACACCGAGGATACGAGTGTCGTTGTCTCCAGGGAAAAGTGTGCCTGCGGGAGGACCCACATGCGGATCATGAACCCGACCCGTGAGTCCGAGACGATCTGGATTTTCGAGACGCCGTTCAACCGCGTGGATATCGAAAAAGCTGTCTTCCAGCCGGGCAATATGGAGTACCTGACCGGCGAGTACGAGGCGTTTCTCTATGGCGGGGAGGACGAAAATGAAGTAGTGCTCAGGGTAAGCATGGAAGCGTTTGATCCGGAGAAATGCGACAAAAAACTGGTGCAGGAAAATTTCCTTGCCTCATTCCTTGAATTCAAACCGCGCCTCGTGCAGGAGTATGCCGAGGGTAGTCTTGTCATCGATTTCAATATCACCTCCCCCGGGGCGCTGGAACTGTACCGGATCAAAGGGCGGCCGAAACGGCTGGTGGACCGGCGCGGCTGATCCGGTTCCCGAGTCCCGCCACCAGGGCTTGATCCGGAAGAATCGTATCCCCCGTATTCATTTCTGCCTTTTCCGGGCCCCTGCGATAACTTCTTCAAGGATATGGGTATCGATGTTCCCCCCGCTCAGGACAAGGACGATATTCATCCCGGGCTGCACCGGGATCCTGCCTGAGAGAAGTGCCGCAAGCGGTGTTGCCCCCGCCCCCTCGGCAATGACCCGTTTCCGCTCCAGGAGGAAGAGGATAGCGTCCTCGATCTCCTGTTCCGCGACCAGTACTACCGAATCAACGAGGTGCTGCAGGACGGGAAATGCAATCTCCCCGGTCGCTGCAATTCGTATTCCGTCTGCAAGGGTGGGCCCCGGTGTCACCGCAACCGGTCTTCCTTCCTGCAGTGCCATATACGCTGACGGGCATTCCTGTGCCTGGACACCGATAATCCTGGCGCCCGGCCTGCGGCCTTTTACTGCTGTTGCGATACCGCCGATAAGGCCCCCGCCTCCGACAGGAACTACGATAAGATCGGCACCGGGAAGATCGTCAATAATCTCAAGGCCCAGGGTTCCCTGCCCTGCAATGACC